>CANQFO010000059.1 GCA_947599755.1 uncultured Bacilli bacterium | reverse complement strand
CTCCCCCCTTCATTCCAAAAACAGGTCCCATAGAAGGTTCACGCAACACAACAACAGGATTTTTATCTAATTTAGATAAAGCATCTCCCAAACCAATACTAACCGTAGTTTTTCCCTCACCATAAGGAGTAGGAGAAATAGCCGTTACCAAAATTAATTTGCAAGAATTTCTCTTTTCATCCGAACAAAATCTAACCTTAGCTTTATCCTTTCCATATAAAATCAAATCTTCTTCCCCTAATCCAATTTTTTTAGCAATCTCTACAATAGGAAGACGTTTATTTTTTAAAGCAATTTCAATATCTGTCATTAACTCAGTCGAGTAGACAAATCTCGACTTACACCTCTCTTTCATTTTAAGTGAGAAGTTTGTCCATTACCCCTCACAAACCATACGTGTATTTCCACATACAGCTCTTCATATAATCTTAACTCCATATATAATTATATATAGATGATTGCTTATAGTTGTCATAATATGAATATTTTCTTCTTTATCTTTTAGTATAAATGTATAATTTTTTTTTATAAGAATTTCTTTGCTATCTCTTTCTTTTATTTTAACTTCTTTTTAGTCATCATTATTACTAATCTATATTTCACAATTTGGGTTATTCCATTTTGAAAATATTCTAATACACAGCATAATACTGACTCCTTGTAACGTCTCTTTATCATTACATAATAATATACCACTTCGATTAAAGACTAACTAATAGTAGTAACTGATGCCCCTTCATAAAGTATTATACCAAAAATATAAAGAACTTGCTATTTCAAGAAAAAAATAGAAGAAAAAATAAAAAAATAGACATTAAAAAAGAAAAAATCAAAAACCAAAAAAACCAAAAAAGAAAAAATCAACATTTGTACAACAAAATAGAACATGCTAAGATGAAACCGTTAAGAAACAAAGGAGGGAATAATTTGAAAAAAATAATATTTTTCTTAATACTAATTTCTACATTAACTATCACAACAAAATTAGAAGTAAAAGCAGCAGAATTCAATTTTTATGAAGCTGAATATATTGATGGAATATGGATGAACAAATCCCAAAACAAAAATATAATTTATTGGCAAAAAGCAAGATTTTTCAGAAAAAATCCTACAGCAGAATTTGCTTATTGTATTGAACCATTTAGTGACTTTTATCCAAATAGACCTTATGAACAAACACTAACTCCATATAATCTAAGTCAAGAACAAATACAAAAAATATCCTTAATTGCTCACTTTGGATATGAATACAAAAATCATACAGATACTAAATGGTATGCTATTACACAATTTATGATATGGCAAATAGCCGATCCAAATGCAGATTACTATTTCACAGATGGACCAAACGGAAACAGAATTACAATATATACAGAAGAAATGCAAGAAATCAATAACCTAGTAGAAAATTATCAAAAATTACCAAGTTTTGCAGAAAAAACATACTCATTAGTAGAAGATCATGAATTAATCTTACAAGATAATAATAACGTCCTATCAGAATACAACATTACCAGTAATAATGCTAAAATAGAAAATAACCAATTAATTATAGAAAAACAATCAGAAAAAAATTTAATCATAACATTAGAAAGAAAAGATAACTATTACAACAAACCAATAATTTTTTATCAAGCAATAAATAGCCAAAATTTATTAGAAACAGGAGATATAAAAGAAAAAACTACAAAATTAAATATAGAAATTAAAAAAACATCTTTAACAATAAAAAAAGTAGATAAAGAAACCAAAACAGATAAAGCAAGAGGAGAAGCAAAACTAGAAGGTGCACGATACCAACTCTATGATGAAAATATGCAAAAAGTTACAAAAATATATATCAATTATACTCACCAAGCAAAAATAGAAAATCTAAATTATGGAAAATATTACTTAAAAGAAATCAAAGCAGGAGAAGGATATCAAGTAGATGATAAACTATATGAAATAGAAATTACAGACAAAGAAAATCATATAGAAATCACTCATGAAAATCAAGTAATCAAAAAACGTATTCGTATAGAAAAATTATATGGAAAAGAAAACAATTGGCAAAAAGAAGCAAATATAATGTTCAATATTTACGATAAAAACAATCATCTCATTCAATCCATAATTACCAATGAAAATGGTATAGCAGAAATAGAATTACCTTACGGATCATACATAATCAAACAAGTAACATCAACAGAAGGATATCAAAAAATAGATGACATAGATCTCAAAATAGAAGATACAATGCCAATCACTTATACATTAAAAGACTATAAAATACCAATCCCTTATACAAAGAAAACAAAAACAGATCTAATTAATCTCTTAATACAAATATTGGAAAAATTACTATGGCAAAAAAAATAATCAAACTAAGTATTATATTAGGATTTTACCTATTTCTATGTCAAAAAATATATATTCAAAACAAATATCCAACAAAACAAAATAAAAATCAAGAAATAAAAGAAATAAAACAAATAAAAAAAGAAAACATAGAAACTAATCCACAAAAAGAAATAGGATTACTAATAATTAAAAAAATAAATCTAATACAAAAACTATACCCCATAAATAGTCAAGAAAACAACATAGAAAAACATATCACTATTTTAAAAGATTCAAAAGAACCATCAGAAGAAAATAGTATTTTCATTTTAGCAGCCCATTCAGGAACAGGACCACTAGCCTACTTCAAAGATTTAAATCAATTAGAAAAACAAGACGAAATTATACTAACTTATCAAAATATAACCTATACCTATAACGTCCAAAATATACTAGAAAGCAACCAAAATGGATATATAAGAATACCAGAAAAAAACAAAAAGCAATTAATCTTAACAACTTGTAGTCCAACAAAAGAAAAAATGCAACTAACCATTTATTGCACAGAAAAAGAATCAAATTAATCTGATTCTCTTTTTGTTAAAAGATCAATTGCCTTCTGTAAAACAAAATCCTCTCCATTTTCTTCCTCATCATTCTGCAAAACCTCATAATCAGGACGAATTCCTTTTTGATCAATCCAAACTCCTTTAGAAGTTAACCATTTTTGAGTAGTATATTTCAAACTAGCCCCACTAGATAAAGAAACTGTTTTTTGAACCGTACCTTTACCATAAGTAGTACTACCAACAAGAATAGCCTTCTTATCATTTTCATGAAAACAAGATGCTAAAATCTCAGCAGCAGAAGCACTAGAAGAATTGATTAAAATAACAACAGGCAAATCAATATTTTCTGATCCACTAGAATAAATTTTTTTCTTTTTTCCCTTTGACTCAATTTGATATAAAACAGTTTTGTGATCGAAAAATAAATTTAATATTTTCTCAACTTGAACTAAATGACCACCTGGATTATCACGAACATCAATAATATAAGAAGTTACGTTTTTCTTTAATAATTTACGATATTTACTCTTAAACTGATCATAAGTATTCAAAGCAAAATCATCAATTAAAAAATATCCAATCTTCTCTTTTCCTTCTGAAATAACTTTTTCATGAACAGAAACAATTTCCACAACATTTCGTTCAACAACAAAAGATTTCTTCTCCTTACCACGAATAACAGTAATCTTAACTTTACTACCAGATTTTCCTTGAATCAAATGAGAAACTTCATCCAAAGATTTACCTTCCACTTTCTCTTCTCCCACCTGAAAAAGAATATCCCCTTTCTTAACTCCCACATCACTAGCAGGAGAATTATTCAAAATATCCTCAATAATAAATTTACCATCCTGATACAAAACAGTTGCTCCTATCCCTACATAAGAACCATCAACTGTTTGATGAAAAGACTCAGATTGAATAGAATTAAAATAAGAAGAATAAGGATCATCCAAAGATTCAATCATACCCTGAATAGCCGAATTCATTAAAACCTTTTTATCCACTCGTTCATAATAACTATCTAAAATATTTTCATAAGTAGAAACAATTTCAGAAGCCTCTAAAGAAAAAGAAGAAGAAATCTTACGTTGATAAACAAGAGAAATACCAATAACCATACCAAAAACAATAGACACAACAATCAATATAATAACCTCAATTATATTAAATTGATTTTTTTTAAAAGATTTATATCCCCTCTCTTTTCCCTTAAACATTTCTTTTTTTCTTTTAAGATTATTCATCCTAACCCATCATTCCTTTCACTTCGTTCAAAGCACACATTGTCATAAAAACAATTATTTTTCAGACTAACACCTCAATATCTTCCATTATTAATCATATCATAAATAAATTCAAAATAGAACATAAGAAACCATTGAAGCAAATAAAAACTGCAACAACTAATTTTATAGTAAAAATTTTTTTACTAAAAAATATGATATTATAGAATAAAGGAGTAGTGTTCTAAAATGAATCAAAAAAAAATTTATACCATTAATGAAAATAATCCTATTGTTAAAGAAGGAAAAACAGCTTTCTATCAACTAAGCACAATAATATTAGATGCCGTCTATGGAGGAATTTTAGCAATAATTTTTTCATATATTAATGCAATAATAATTAGTATAGATCTTGGATTACTCTTCATCAATATTTTCATCTTATTTACTATCATTTCTGCTTTAATAAATATCTATCTTAGCACAAAAAAATATTATAGATATTCACTATATAAATCTATCAATTATATCTTAGTAGATGGTAATCAATATGCATTAATAACAAATTTAAACAAAATAAATACTAATAGTACAATAACACCATTAGACTTATCTGCAAATAACTTAAATAATAATAAACAAAATCAATATAATGATGATGAAATAATGATTAAAATTAAAAATAATGAAATTAAAAATTACTTCATTCGTTTTTTTAAAAACGTAAAATTCCAAAAAGAAACAAAATATTCCTATTATTTTATCGGTGATTTAGTTCAAAAAAACAATAAAATAATAAAAAATAAGCAATTTAAAATTCAAAAAATATACAATAATTATGAAGAGTTGAAGGTGATTCAATAATGAAAAAGTCTAATTTTTTTACTCCCATTAGAATAATACTATATCTTTTTTACTTCATCACCTTAATAACCATTACATTGATAAATAATAAATTCAATAAAAAACCTTTAGAATTAAAAGTAAATAATTATTTTGAAAAGATTTTAACTCCCTACAATTACAGTAAAGTAGAAAAACCAATCTATGATATAGAATACAAAAATTCATCCTCTCATATTGAATGTTCAATTCAATATACTACCAAAAATTATACAATAAACAAATGTAGTTTATTTTTTGATCAATATGAAGATAACATATTCGATATTATCGATAAAATAAAACCAAATAATAAATTAAGAAAATTTCAAGAAAAATTACAAAAAATAATAAAAAATAAAGAATATGAAACCTTAAGCAATAATGACCTTATTCTCATAGATAATAAAACATCAGAATGTATAAACATTTTTAAGAGTGACTACAATTCATCAGGTTATCGTATTTTAATTAGTTTTTAAAATCAATAAAAAAAGACTTTGATAAGTCATAAAATAAACATTCATGGCGCCCCAACTAGGACTTGAACCTAGGACCCCTTGATTAACAGTCAAGTGCTCTAACCAACTGAGCTATTGAGGCAAATTTTAAAAAAGACTATTTATACTATGTGGTAAAATAATCTTTTTTATACTTTTTAATCGGTATCAACTAAATCGTAAAGGTATTTTTCAATTTCGCTTTTGCCTTCTAAGTATTTCGTAATCTTTCCTTTTTCAATATGAAGTAAGGTTGGACTCTTTACTTGTAATTCAGAAAGTTTAGTTGCCTTTTTATTTGATTTTTCTTCATTGCGATATGTTTTATTGAATCCTTTATCTAAGTCGACATAGTAAATATTCTCTGCTCCAGATCTCGTATAATTATCGCTTGCTTGCATCAACAAAGTCGTAGCATCGTTTGTATAATCCATCAATAGAACATAATATTTCTCATCTTGTTGATTAAAGATTTCTCCCGCAATGATTTCTTGATATTGAATTTCAGCAGGAGTACTTTCTCTTGGTGTATCCCATAATTTAATTTCTCCTTTTAGAATCGCACTTGTCAAATAAACCCCAAAGAATATGACGATAATAACAACTAGTAAGATAATGGCCTTTTTTGGTTCCATTTCTGAACTTGTTGCTTCTTCAAGCATTCTTTTTTCTTCTCTTTTTGCTTTTCTTGCACTTTTTGTTTTTGTTGTTGTTTTTTTCATTTTTTCCTCACCTATTTCCAATTGTATCATGATTTTCCAAAAAAATAAACATTTTCATGCTTATTTCATCTCAAGTTCTTTTTCATATAAATCTAAAAGAGCTACTTCAACATCAATCATACGATATTTTCCAATCGAAGACTTTAATTTCAGTCGGTGACAATTTGTCACCGTTTCATTTTCTTATCATCATGAATTATAGATATCATCTCTTATTTTAAGTTTCAAAATGTTACAATTTGTAACGTTTTCATT
This sequence comes from uncultured Bacilli bacterium, assembly GCA_947599755.1. Lineage (GTDB taxonomy): Bacteria > Bacillota_I > Bacilli_A > RF39 > UBA660 > CANQFO01. The sequence continues at coordinate 322 of CANQFO010000059.1, read as the reverse complement.
TATTACAATCGATTTTTTCTTTTTTTACAAAAATAAAAAGACAGTTAATCGCCTTATATTATATAGGTATTTTAACTATCTTTTATTTTATTTATTTCATTGTAGGAATAGCACTTACACTTCGAGCTACTTCAATTAATTCATCTTGGCTCATTACATCGGATACTAAGTAATATTCAATACCATTGCTGGTCCATGTAACTGAATTATCGGCAAGAGATCCTACGGTATCACTTAATAAATAAGGTTCTCCATAGGTTGGAATAACAGCGAATTCATCACTTATATCTGCGGTCTCCTCAACCAACAAGAAAGGTTTTTC
>CANQFO010000058.1 GCA_947599755.1 uncultured Bacilli bacterium | reverse complement strand
ACTTTATCTGAAATTAAAAAAATTTTAAATTTTTGAAAATAAATTTGGATACACAACAAACAAAAAATGAGCTAGCCCTTATTCTATATAGGTTTGCTCATTTTTACTGCCAAAGTCAAGATATAAAACATTTCTAAATTTTGCAAGAACTTTGCATAAATTTATCTATACTTCACTCATATATTCCAACAATTTTAAAAACAAATGCATATACTCCTTAGAAAGTCCAGACTTCTTCATCTTACGAATAGCAATACGCTTCTTATTTATTGGTAAATCTCCAAACATAATATCAGCAATCTTTTCCTTCAAATAAGTATGAATCTTTAAATCTAATAAAATACTATTAACATCATCATTAATTAAACGAAGAGCATCAATCTCAATATCTTTTCCTTTACAATTAATAGTAAGTTGCCCAATCGTAGGACAATCTTTAACTTCCACAATAAAATCAGGTCCATCTACATAACCATTAACTTCAATTTTAGAAGAATTAAAATATGCTGTAACATCTTCTGCTTGTTTTGTATTACGAAAAACCATTTTATAGTTACGCTTATCTGGAACAATTCCACTTTTTCCATCAATAGAACGAATAATTACCGTATAATTATTACGAAGATAATTATAATCAATAGAAGTTTTTAAATAATAACCTTCTCGGTACAAAGAAGAAACTCCATCATCTTCATATAAAGTATAAGTATTACTAACTCCTGGAAAAATTTGAATTTCCAAATCAGTTGGCAATCCTGTATTATTATAATCACTTCGATTAGATAAAGGAATAATCGACCCAGCATGAGCAAAAACTGGATAATCATCTTCTTTAAAGAAAGAAACATATTTTTTATTACCTGGAAATTTCTTTCCCGTAATAAAATCATACCAAATTCCATCAGGAATAAAGAATCGATGAATCGTACGATTCATAGTTTCATCTTTTCGATCAAGAATCGGACAAACTAATAATTGAGATCCAAAATAATATTGATTTTTATACAAATCATCATCATATACCCATAAATAATTATAATAAAATGGCTGAATTAAAGGAATACCAGACTTTGTATAATTATAAGCCTCTGTATACAAATAAGGAATTAATCGATGACGAAGTCTCAAATAATTAACCGCAATACTTTCCGTTTTAGCATCCCAAAGCCAAGGCTCTTTTTTATAATAAATTCCTCTAGCACCATGAAACCTTAAAATAGGAGAAAAAGTACTAAGTTGCAAATACCGAACATAAAGTTCTCCTTCTTCAATTCCACCATGATTACCACCTACATCATGACTCCACCAACTAACTCCAATATTAGAAGCATTCAAATATTGAAAAGGAAGTTTTCGCAAACTTTCCCAACTAATTTCACTTGAGCCACCATATAAAATAGAATAACGATGAGGAGCATAAACTCCACCTCTAGATAAAAGCATTGCTCTTTTTTTCACATCTCGACCAGAATCTAAAAATAAATAATGCGAAAGTGCCCAAATTCTAGTAAGATCTTGATTAAAAATAGAATCATTCCAAAAAAAATCAACTCCCAAATCTTCCAAAGGATGAAGAAAAACCTTAAATAATACATCCAACAATTTTGGATTTAAAGGATCAAACTGAATAATACTAGCATCATTAAGAGCTAAAAATTGACTTGCCTGCTGAAATCCCAACTCATGAGAATAAAATCCCAAAGAAGGATTAATACAAACTCCTACTCGAATTCCCTTCATATGAAATTTCTGAATCATTTCCTTTGGATTAGCAAATAAAGAAGGATTAAAAGAATATCCTGTTTTTAATCCAGTAACATTAGAAATATTCCTTACATGCCAATCATGATCAAATAACATAATAGATAAAGGAATCTTTTTCTTTTCAAAATTATGAATTAATTCATGAACAGATCTATCATCATACAAAGTATTACGACTCCACCAATTTCCAAGAGCATATCGAGGAATCATCGTAGGAGCACCAGTAATTTTAAAATAATCATACAAAGCTTGCTTAAAATCTCGATCATACATAAACACATAAACATCCGTATGATCCTTAGGAGGATCTAAAAGAGTCCCATCTTCCAAAATTAACTGACTAGAGCTATCATCAATGGAAGCAAATCCATCTAAAGAATAAAGTCCTTTCTCTAATGGTTTAGGAATAACAACATCAACACCAACCATATTTCCAAGCATATTACGAACCTCAGGATGACCATAATACCAATCTTTATTCCGATCTCGATCTCGACTAGTCAAAGTGATTTTTAAATTTTTCATTGGATCAACAGAAGATCCAACAAAAGGCTGATTCATCACATAAATAAGAGAAAAATATCTAGTAGTAACCATCAAACGAGAAGCATCTTGTTGCACAGTAAAATTAGGAAAATCAATATTTCTCCTCTTCACCAATTGAGTAGGTCGATCAACAAAACTTCCACTAGGAGAATATTCTAAACGAACAACTCTCTCCGAAAGAATAGAAATACGCCACTTTTCACCCTTTAAAACATTTTTACTATCACTACTAACTTTCGTATAATCTACTTCAAATTGTTTTCCAAGTGGATACATACAAACACCCTCTTATTATTTATATTTAGAATATCATAGAAATTAAAATATTCCAAGAAAAAAGAAAACTGAATTTCGGTATCTTCTAAATTTCATCAATCTAGAAATTGAACATAATACTCCTCAAATGTAATTTGATGTTCATGAATATATGATGCAATTTTTTCACCAACATACCGATAATGCCATGGCTCATTTCGAAATAAAGTAATATCCTCATCTTTCTTAGGATATCTTAAAATAAACCCATAACGATAAGCATTATCCATCATCCATTCATATTCCTTAGACTGTGCAAAAATATCAGAAGAAGTACTACCAATATCAAAAGAAAGACCAGTCTGATGCTCTGAAAACCCAGGCTTTGCAACATATTTTTCAACATAGCTATTTCCATACAAAGAAGCATAAGTATCACAAATTTCCTGCTGCTGCTGATAACTACGATAACTAGAATTAATAACCAATCCCAATCCCTCTCGCTTTGCCGCACGATACATTTTAATAAAAGCATCAACCGCAACTTTAGCAGCCATTTGTTCTTCTCCATTCGTATATTGATCACTAATTTTTTCTAATTTTTCAGGAAGAAAAGAAGAATCCAAATAACGATACTTATTCACTAACATAGTAGTAGAAAAATGAGAAACCAAAGTAGAATCCGTATAAGCCTCTTTATCCATATCTAAATTTACAAATATAACAGTATTTTCTTCATCCTCACCTGTTTGATCAGAATATTGAACATACCTATCATAATAGCTAAGCTTAGCATATGGAAAACTATAAAATTCTTCCAAATAACGAATCTTATCCCTTTTAGCAAAATCCATAACTTCCTTATCTGTACCATGAGAAAGAATCATAGAAATATTTTGATTACTATATCCCTTTTTTAACAAACGATTAATATTTTGAATTAAATGCTCTTGCTTTTGATAAGTAATTTTAGAATAACTATCAAAATTTTTCTCCTGATAATCAGAACTTTCAAAAGCAGCATTTAAAGTCTTATTTTTTCCAATCGCTAAAACAGCAGCTTTTTTAAAACCAAACAAAATATTCTTACTAGCTTCTTTACTATAACCAAGTTCTAAAAGCCCATGAATTTGATAAGAATAAAACAAAAAAAGACAGAAGCAAAAAACACACAATCCACCTATAATTTTTAAAATAATAACAAAAGGGGGTTTTAATTTTAATCGCACCTTCTTTTCCAATTCTATCACCTACCCTACTATATACAGTATATCATCTAAAAAATAAGATGTAAATTACTTGATCTTTAGTTTAGATAAAAAGAACCCCCTCTTGTCAAAATAAAACTTTAGTGCTACGATAAAATAACAATTAACAAAAAAAGGAGAAAAATGAAAGCATTAGTTTTATCAGGTGGAGGATCAAAAGGTTCTTACCAAATAGGAGTATGGAAAGCATTAAAAAAATTACACATAAAAATAGAAATAATAACAGGAACCTCAGTAGGTGCCTTAAATGGCGCCTTAATGACTCAAAAAAGCTATAGAAAAGCCCTAAAATTATGGAAACAAATGAATTTAAAAATTCTTTTTGGAGAAGATCTACCAAAAAATAATAATTTAATTGATCTTTACAAAATGTATGGAAATCAATTTTTAAAAAATGGAGGAATGGATTCAAATTTGTTAGAAAAAATTATTTTAAAAACACTAAATATTAAAAAATTTTATCATTCCAGTATCAATTATGGTTTAGTAACTTATAATCTTACAAACAAAAAGCCCCTACAATTAACAAAAAAAGAAATTCCTCAAGAAAAATTAATTGACTACCTAATTGCCTCTGCCTCATGTTATCCCGCAATGAAAAAAAAAGAAATTGAAGGAAAAGAATATATTGATGGTGGCTTTGTAGACAATTTACCAATTAATTTAGCAATATCAATGGGAGCAACAGAAATTATTGCCATTGACTTACAAGCACCAGGAAGAAAAACAAAACCAAAAGAAAAAATAAAAATCACAACCATTAAACCAAACAATAAATTAACAAATTTCTTACTATTCGATGAAGATGGGAGTAAAAAAAATATAAAATATGGATATCAAGATACCATGAAAAAATATGGAAAATTAGAAGGAAAAATATACACATTCAAAAAAGGAGAATTAGAAAAAAATAAAAAACAATACCAAAAAGAATATAAAGAAATCATGAAAAAAATCTTAAATTCACAAACACTAATTAACAGTTTCAAAGAAGGAATAAAATTAACAAAAATAGAAAAAGAAAAATTCATAGATAAAATATTTTTACAAACACTAGAGGATTTAGGAAAAAAATTTGATTTAGATAATACAAAAATATATCGAATAAAAAATTTTAATAAACAACTAAAAAAGAATTTACACAAAAAAATACAAGAAAAATCTACAAATCAACCCACAATTATTCCCAAAAAAACAGTACTAGATTTATATGAAAAATTACAACAAAATAAGCTAAAGGAAATAAGAAAAAATGCTATTATCAATACAAAAGAAGTACTAGAAGCAGCATATCTTTATACAATTAATAAATAGAAAGAGGAAAAAATGAATTCATTTAAATATAGTAATAATAACAAACGATATCATACTCTAGACTATTTTTACAAAAATAAATTTCATCAAAAAATATGTAAAATCAGCCTAAATGCTAACTTTACTTGTCCCAATATCGATGGAAAAGTAGGATATGGTGGATGTATATATTGTTCAAAATCAGGAAGCGGAGAATTTGCAGGAAATAAAGAAGAACCAATTGAAAAACAATTTTTACAAATCAAACAAATAATGAAAAAAAAATGGAAAAATGCCAAATATATTGGCTATTTTCAAGCACATACAAATACCTATGCTCCCGTAGAAACACTGAAAAAACTACATAATAAAATCTTATCACAAAAAGATGTAATTGGTCTAAGTATTGCCACAAGACCAGATGCTATTTCTAATGAATGCCTAGATTATTTAGAAGAATTAAACAAAAAAACTTATCTAACAATAGAATTAGGATTACAAACCACAAAAGAAAAAACATCAAAACTAATTAATCGTTGCCACAGTTTATCTTGCTTTGAAGAAATGGTAAAAAAATTAAGACAAAAAAAAATAAATGTTGTAGTTCATATAATTAATGGACTACCCTATGAAAGTAAAGAAGATATGTTAAACACAATAAAATATCTAAATACTTTAGATATTCAAGGAATAAAAATTCACATGCTAAGCATCATAAAAGATACAGCTTTAGAAAAATTATACCAAAAAGAAAAATTTAAAATTCTCACAAAAGAAGAATATATAGATATCGTAATTGATCAATTAGAATTACTAAGACCCGAAATCGTTATCCATAGAATAACAGGAGATCCCAAAATAGAAGATCTAATCGAACCTACCTGGTTAATCAAAAAATTTACTGTTCTAAACGATATAGATAAAGAAATGGTTAGAAGAAATTCTTATCAAGGGAAAAAAGCAAAGTAAACAACAAATAATTATTTCTTTGTTTTCTCAATCGTATCTCCTAAAGTTGTTCCAATGGTTGCTAAATTTTGCAACTCACTTGGCACAATTATTTTTGTTGCTTGTCCATTCGCAACATTAACCAAAGCTTCATAACTTTTAAATTTTAAAACAGCATCATCCATTTTAGCATCTTTTAATAACTTCAACCCCTGAGCAGTTGCTTCCTGAATTTTAATAATTGCCTCAGCCTCACCTTGTGCCTCACGAATATGAGCCTCTTTCTTAGCATCAGCTCTCAAAATTGTACTTTCTTTTTCCCCTTCAGCAATCAAAATTGCTGCTTTTTTTTCTCCTTCTGCTTTTAAAATCGCTTCACGTCTTTCTCTCTCAGCACGCATTTGTTTTTCCATAGCTTCCTGAATATCTTTAGGTGGTAAAATATTTTTTACTTCTACTCGATTAACCTTAATTCCCCAAGGATCAGTTGCCTCATCTAAAATAGATCTCATTTTTGTATTAATCACATCACGAGAAGTAAGAGTCTCATCAAGCTCCAATTCACCAATGATATTACGAAGTGTAGTAGCTGTTAAATTTTCAATTGCATTCACTGGATTTTCCACACCATAAGTATAAAGTTTAGGATCCGTAATTTGAAAATAAACAACAGTATCAATTTGCATTGTAACATTATCTTTAGTAATAACAGGTTGCGGAGCAAAATCTTTAACAATTTC
>CANQFO010000057.1 GCA_947599755.1 uncultured Bacilli bacterium | reverse complement strand
TCTTTTAAAGGATACGAAGGATTTCCAACAGCTCTATGCATTAGTATAAATTCAGAAGTAGTACATGGCTTTCCTAGTGATAGAGTATTAAAAAATGGTGATATAGTATCAATAGATATTGGTGCATGTTACAAAGGATATCATGGAGATTCTGGATGGACATATGCAGTTGGAGAAATTGATGAAGAAAAAAAATTTCTACTAGAGCATACAGAAAAATCTCTTTATGTAGGACTACAGGAAATAAAACCTGGAAATCGAATAGGAGATATTGGACATGCAATAGAAGAATATGCTAAAGCTCATCATTTAGGAGTAGTAAAAGAATTATGTGGACATGGAGTAGGAACCTCTGTTCACGAAGATCCAGAAGTTCCAAATTATGGAATGAAAGATACAGGACCTAGATTAAAAGAGGGAATGGTAATTGCAGTAGAACCAATGTTAACATTAGGAAGTCCAAAGATATTTGTCCATGACAATGATTGGACAGTAGATACAGAAGACGGTCGTCCATCAGCTCATTTTGAACACACAATCGTAGTAACTGCCGATGGATATAAAATCTTGACAGGAGAGTGAAAAGATGGCTAAGGAAGATACAATTGAACTAGAAGGGAAAGTTCTTGAAATTATTCCAGGAGGAAAATTCAAAGTCCAATTAGAGAATGGACACATTGTGGAAGCTCACGTTTCTGGTAAAATACGAATGAACTATATTCGCATCTTAGCAGGAGATACCGTAATGATAGAACTTTCACCTTATGATTTAACACGTGGGCGCATTACCTATCGTAAATAATAGGAGGGATATTATGAAAGTAAAAGCATCAGTAAAACCAATTTGTGAAAAATGCAAAGTCATTAAACGCAAGGGAAAAATCAGAATAATTTGTGAAAATCCAAAGCACAAACAAAGACAAGGATAATAATAGGAGGTGTATGAAATGGCACGTATTAAAGGTGTAGATATTCCAAATGATAAGCATATATGTATTTCACTAACATATATCTATGGAATAGGAAGAAAACTTGCAAAACAAATTTTAAAGGAAGTAAATATTGATCCACAGACAAAAACAAAAGATTTATCACAAGAAGATTTAATAAAAATTCGTGATGAGATAAACAAACATTTAACTGAAGGTGATCTTCGTCGAGAAGTAAATATGAATATTAAAACCAAAATGGAAATTAATTCATATCAAGGAACTCGTCATAAAAAAGGATTACCAGTAAGAGGTCAAAGAACAAATCGTAACGCACGTACACGTAAAGGAAAAGGAAAAACAGTAGCAAATAAAAAGAAAGTGTAAAAGTTAGCAAACGAAAATAAAGGAGGTAAGAACTATGGCTTATAAAACAAGAAAGAAAAAAGTAAAAAAGAATATTCCAGAAGGAATTGCTCATATTCATTCAACCTTTAATAATACAATTACAACAATCACAGATAAAGATGGAAATGTAATTAGTTGGGCTTCATCTGGAGCTATTGGATTTAAAGGAAGTAAAAAATCAACACCATTTGCTGCAGGAACAGCTGCTGAAGCTGCAGGAACAGCTGCTTTTAATATGGGAATGAGAAAAGTAGAAGTTCGAGTAAAAGGATTAGGACCAGGTCGTGAAACTGCAATTCGTTCATTACAAACAGCAGGATTAGAAGTAACAGCAATTTCAGATGTTACACCAATACCACATAATGGATGCCGTCCACCAAAGCGTCCTCGTGGGTAATAAAAAAGGATAAATTGAATGGAATTAAATAAAGGGAGGTTAGTTTCATGTTACAATTTGAAAAACCAATATATAAAATAACAGACTCTATAGAAAGCAATTTTTATGGAAGATTTGAGTTAGAACCATTAGAAAGAGGATTTGGAACTACAATTGGAAATGCTCTTAGAAGAGTAATGCTATCATCACTTCCAGGAAGTGCGATTAGTAGTATCAAAATTGAAGGAGTTCTTCATGAATTTCAAACGATCGACGGAGTTTATGAAGATGTAACAACTATCATTCTAAATTTAAAAGGTGTTGTCTTTAAAAATCATTCTAGTGAAACAAAAGTAGTGCATATACATGCTACAAAAGAAGGAGAAATTACTGCTGGAGACATAGAACATGATGCCGATATTGAAGTAATTAATAAAGATAAAGTAATTGCTACCTTATCAAAAGGAAAAACATTTGATATGGAAATGACGATCACGAATGGAAGAGGATATGTAAAAAGTGAAGATAACAAAAAAATTTATGATATTAAAAAAGCAGGAGTTATTGCAATAGACTCAATATATTCTCCAATTGAAAGAGTATCTTATCAAGTAGAAAACGCTCGTGTTGGTCAAGATGAAAGTTATGATAAACTAATCTTAGACGTTTGGACTAATGGGTCAATTAAACCAGAAGAAGCAATTGCTTTAGCATCAAGAATTTTAATTGAACATTTCACAATATTAACAGATTTATCAGTAATTGCTGATGTCAGTGGTATGATGATTGAAAAAACAGAAGATCCAAAAGTAAAAGCATTAGAAACATCAATTGAAGATTTAGATTTCTCAGTAAGAGCATATAATTGCTTAAAACGCGCAGGAATACATACATTACAAGATCTAGTAAATAAGAGTGAATCAGATATGATGAAAATTCGTAATTTAGGAAAAAAATCTCTAAAAGAAGTACTAGATAAAATTAAAGAAATGGGCTTAATCCTACGAGATGATGACTAAAATAAGGAGGAATAACTATGGCATATAGAAAATTAGGAAGAGATAATAAACATAGAAAAAGTATGTTAGCTACAATGACAAAGCAAGTAATTGAAAACGAAAGCATAACAACAACAGAAACAAGAGCCAAAGAAGTTCGTAAATTTGTTGATAAAATGATTACTTACGGAAAAAAAGGCGATTTAGTTTCTCGCCGTAAGGCATTAGCTTTTTTACACAATGATAAACAAGTAGTAAACAAAATTTTCAATGATTTAGCTAAGCGTTATGAAAAACGTAATGGAGGATATACACAAATTTTAAAATTAGAAGAAAGACGTGGAGACGATGCTTTAATCGTAATTTTAAAATTAGTAGAAGAACAACAAATAATTGAAGATAAAAAAGAAAAAAAGATAACCAAAAAAGGGGAAAAAACAAAAAAAGAAACAACACCAAAAGAAGATACAAAAAAGAAAGAAAATAAAGAATAAGAAAGACGCTTTTGAATAAAGCTCTTTTTTTGATCCTAAAATTGAAAAGATAAACAGAAAAACAAAATTACTTCAAATTTAATAAAAATTAGGATATAATGAAGGAAAGAAAAAAAATTAACATTTGATAAAACAAAGATTGCCAAAAGAAAAGAGGTAGAAAATGAAAGCATTAATTACAGGAGCATCATCCGGTATAGGATTGGATATTGCCAAATATTTAGCATTAAAAAAGTATGAATTAATATTAGTAGCAAGAAATAAAGATAAATTAGAAAAATTACAAGAAATTCTACCAACAAAAGTAACAATCATTGTTGCAGACTTATCAAATGAACAAAAAGTGAAAGAATTATACATATTAACCAAAAGAGAAAATATTGATATCTTAGTAAATAATGCTGGATTTGGAGATTTTGGCTATTTTACAGAAACAGAATTAACAAAAGAATTAAATATGATAAATACAAATATAAAAGCAGTTCATATCTTAACAAAATCATTTTTAAAAGATATGGAACAAAAAAATTCAGGATATATATTAAACGTAGCCTCCTCTGCTGCTTTTCAACCAGGACCTCTAATGAGTACTTACTATGCAACAAAATCTTATGTATATCAATTATCTGAAGCAATTTATTATGAACAAAAAAGAAAAAAAAGCAATGTACATATCTCTGTTTTATGTCCCGGACCAGTAGAAACAAACTTCAATCAAGTAGCAGGAGTAAAATTTGGAATTAAACCACTAAAAAGTAATGCTGTAGCAAAATATGCAATAGATCAAATGTTTAAGAATAAAATGTTAATTATCCCAGGTTTTAAAATGAAATGTGCTAAATTTTTTAGTCGATTCTTATCTGATAAATATCTACTTAGAGTGACTTATAAAATTCAAAAGAAAAAAGTCAACTGAAAGTTGGCTTTTCATAACAAAGAATTGAGAATAAAAAAAGAGGTGTATAAATGACAGAATCAATAATAGAAATAGATAATTTATCATTTTATTCTATTTTTAAAGAATTTACAATAAAATTTAAAAAAAATACATTTACTACTATCTCTGGCCCAAATAATTGCGGAAAAACTACATTAATTAGAATTTTAGATGGACAAATCAAAACAAAAAATACCGTAAAATATAATCAAAAAAATTTAGAAGAATATCAAATTACAACCTTATCTGAAAAAATACAAACAATCATTCCCACAGAAATAACATGGATAAATGAAACAATTGAACAAGAATTATATTATCATTTAGAAAATGTAGAATTAGAACAAACTGTCAAAAAAGAAAGATACAAAGAAATAATCAAACAATTCAAATGGACAACATATCAAAATAAAAAAATTAAACAATTAAATTCCTTTCAAAAAATCAAATTACAACTTTCCCTATCCCTAATAAAAAAACCAGAAATTCTATTATTAGATGATATATGTAATACAATGACCAAAAAACAAACCAAAGAAATAATGGATATTTTAACATATTATCATCAAAAAGAACAAATCACAATAATTATGACAACATCAAATTTAGAAAACACAATAAAAAGTGATTATTTATATATTATTGATAATAGTGAAATTATTTTACAAGGATCTCCTTTAGAAGTATTAGAAAAAGATAATATTTTAAATCGAATAGGGTTAGAATTACCATTTATGATAGATTTATCCGTAAAATTAAAAGATTATGATTTAATAGAAAACATAGAATTAGATATGGACAGGATGGTAGATATTTTATGGAAATAAAAATAAAAAAACTTTGCTATCAAGATTATAATATTACAACTACTCTCAATACTAAAAATATAATTGGAATAACTGGAGAAGAAACATCACAAATATTAAAATTAATTTCTCTATACTTAATAGGAAAAGGTAACATATTTTATGGAGAAGATAAAATAAAAAAAGAAAATCATAGTAAGTTTCAAAGAAAAAATGCCTATATTGAAAAAGAAATGACCATAATTCCATATTTAAATACTGTAAAAGAATATATGATTAATTTTATTAAACAAAACCAGTTAAAAATAAAAAATCCAGATAAAAAAATGCAAGATTCACTAAAAATAATTGGATTAGAACAAAACTATTTAAAAAGAAATGTAGTAGAACTATCCACATCAGAAAGAAAAAAAATCCAAATTGCCTTAAATTTACTTAAAAATCCAGAGAATATTTTTTTAGAAGATCCCTTTCTTTATTTAGATATGAAAGAAGAAAAAAAATTATTTTTCTTATTAAATAGGTTAAAAGAAAAATATCATAAAACAATTATATTCAATACAAATAATGCCAACCAATTATACAAATATTCAGAGTACCTATTATTAATAAAAAATAAGCAAATTATATTAGAAGGTCCAACAAAAGAAATTTATTTAAAAGTTGATTATTTAACAAAAAAAGGATTTGAAATACCAGAAATAATAAAATTTACTTATCTGGCAAAAAAAAGAAAAAAAGTAAAAATAGATTACCATGAAGATATCAGAGATATCATTAAAGATATATATAAACACGTATAAATCCCCAAAATTGTGGAAAAAATATATTAATTAAAAATTTAAACATGAAATATAAATAGAAAGGAATCAGTCAATAAGAAATAAATATTTCAGTAAGATTGATTAAACGTGATAAAATGAGATTTTTAATCAAATTTTCCTATGATGGAAGTAATTATTGTGGATTCCAAACACAACCCAATAAATTAACCATACAACAAATGATAGAAAATGCATTAACCAAAATTAATAATGGAATAAAAACAAAAATAGTTGCAACTGGTAGAACAGATAAAAAAGTTCATGCACTATGTCAATATGCTCATGCCGATTTAGAAATAAAAATTACTCCTCAAAAATTAAAAAGAGCAATGAACAGTAATTTACCTCCAGATATTTATGTGATCGAAACAAAAATAATACCAAATAATTTTCATGCTAGATATAATGTAGAAAAAAAAGAATATAAATATTACATTAATTTAGGAGAATATAACCCAATAGAACGAAACTATATTTTTCAATACAATCATGAATTAAACATAGAAAAGATGAAAGAAACAATAAAAATTTTTATAGGAACCCATGACTTTAGAGCATTTGTAACAGAAAATAAAGAAAAAGAAAATTGCATCAGAACTATAATGAAAGCAGAAATAGAAAAGAAAAAAGAAAAACTAATTATTACCTTTGAAGGAGATGGATTTTTAAGATACCAAGTAAGAAATATGGTAGGAACCCTAATACAAGTCGGAGAAAATAAAATATCCACAAAAGATGTGGAAAAAATATTAGAAAGTAAAAATCGCTCCAAAATAGGAAAAACAGCTCCTCCTGAAGGATTATACTTAACAAATATAATTTATAATGATATAAATTATGATTAAGAAATAAAATTTTCATAAAGAAGATTTTCATCAAGATAAAATGATGAAAAAATATTGCATTAAACTGAGTATTATTTTCTATATATACATTATATCTCCTCAAAGGCAAGAAAAACAAAACAAACAAATGCATGATTGACAAAACCTTGGGGGGGGGGGGGTAAACTGAAACTAGATAAGATAAATAGAAAAAATTTATTGGATTCTAGAGGAGACTT
>CANQFO010000056.1 GCA_947599755.1 uncultured Bacilli bacterium | reverse complement strand
ATTTTTTTTTTTTTTTTTTTTCTTTTTTTTTTTTTCCCCCCCCCCCCCCCAAGGTTTTGTCAATCATACATACGTTTGTTTTGTTTATTTTTATGCTTGCTCAAAATTTATGGTATATGTTGCATTTGTAAAAGTTACGGAGTTAGTTGGCAATGTAGTCATTGCGTTGGATAAAGTAAATCTTACTCTACAATAACGATCTATACCTACATAGAATTTCTCTCCTGTTGGTAATGCTTTGGCATCATTACCATTATTATATAGTTCTATAGTATGTGATAAATTATTTTTTATTAATGCTTCATCTGTTGTTTTTGAAGTGCCACTTCCAGTAAATGTTGGTTCTTTATAGTCTATTGATGAGATTTTGGCATTAATTTGTCCTTCATTTTTAATATGAAAATAACAACGTATTTCATCACCTGGTGTTTGTAAAATAAAATTTGATATAGTAATACTAGTATTTTGAATTGTCATTGTACCTATTTTAACATTTCCTGTTGTAAAGCATCCATCTGCTTTTATGAAATGAACATTCCATGATGTTTGACTAGATTGTACGGTTGTACTAGTTTTTATCTGTAATTGTTGACTTAATGCTGCATAAGCAATACTAATTCCAACAATAGATAGAAATATCGCTACAATGATATATGTTTTTGCATGATTTTTTTTCATGTAAACCTCCTCTAGAATCCAATAAATTTTTTCTATTTATCTTATCTAGTTTTAGTTTACACCCCCCCCCCAATGTTTTGTCAATCATACATATGTTTGTTTTGTTTATTTTTATGCTTGTTCAAAATTTATGGTATAGGTAATAGAAAAGGTTACAGGATTGGTTGGTAAAGTAGGCATAGAGTCTAAGATACCAATAGAAAGAAGTACTGGCCTCGTCCGTCCTGATAAAACTTTATCTCCTTCTTTTACTATTGGCCATGGATTCTCATTCCATCTAGCAAACATATCTAACCAAAAACTATCTTTTACCAATTTTTCATCCGCTTCTTTGGTATCACCACTTCCTGTAAATACTATATTTGGACCACTAATTGAAGAAATTTTCGCATTTAGTTCTCCATTATTGATTATATTAAAATAACACCGAGTTGATGAGCCTGGTGCTTGAACAGTAAATCCTGATAATGTTATGGTTGTGCCATTCACTGTCATGGTACCCAATTTTACATAACCCTTATCTAAAAAACACCCTTCTTCTTGATAGGAAATATTCCAAGAGGTTTGACTAGATTGAACTGATGCATTAGTTTTGATCTGTAATTGTTGTTGTAATGCAGCATAGGCAATACTAATTCCTATTATTGATATAAATATTGCTACAATGATATATGTTTTGATATGGTCCTTTTTCATGTAAACCTCCTCTAGAATTCAATAAATTTTTTTTATTTATCTTATCTAGTTTTAGTTTACACCCCCCTCCCAAGGTTTTGTCAATTATACAAATGTTTGTTTTGTTTATTTTTACTGCATTTTTACATTTTTAAATATTAGAGTTTTTCCTATTTTTTCAAATATAACAGTACAGGAATTAAATTGTTCTTTTAAATCATCATATGTTTTATAAATTTTTTCTTTATCTACTACTCCAGAGCAAATATCTCCAGAACATTTTTGTTCTGTATAATATAGATCGATTGTATATATAATTTGATTATTTGTAATGGTCATTTTATTTTTATTGGTATGAATAACTGGTTCATTTGGATCTGTATTTCCTCCATGACCAAGGTGATTTGGATTATCTACATAAAAAGCTGTTTCTTGATTATATTTATATAATATTTTATCTCCTTCTATATTATGTCCAATACATTCAAAATCTTCAAGAATTAGAGTTTTGTCTTCACCAAAATTTTCTTTGATTACAGAAATTAATTCTTGTCCTTTTATTTCTTTATTTCCTATCTTTCTTATTTCACTATTATATATTAAATTTTCTTTTTTTTTGCTTGTCACATTTTTTTGTCAAGTATGTTATTTTAATTGATAAAAAGATATAGATAATAGGCAAAAAAGATTAAAATCATTGTTAACCCTTCTTTTTTTGATATCATTCTTTCACTTCTTGCAAATAAAAATAAAGTTAGGGAGGATAAAACGGTTACTAGTATATCGATTAGAGAAAAATTGGTTAAAGCAATTCTTCCATAGATTGTTACTGGTAATCCTAAAACAATACAAATATTAAAAATATTGGTTCCTATGATGTTTCCTATGGTCATATCAAATTCTTCTTTTTTGGCACTGGTTATTGTCATAAACATTTCTGGAAGAGAAGTTCCTATGACTATGGCTGTCATCGTGATGATTTTTTCACTAATTTTTAAATTTTTTGCGATTATGGTTGCATTTTTTACAATTAATTCACTACTCCATGAGATTAATATGATGGATAATATTAGGAAAAATAAATCTTTTAGGATGCTTTTGCTTTTTTCGTGTATGGTATTTTCTTCTGTTTCTTTTCGATTGAGCATTTGAACTAAGTATGTTACAAATAATAAAAACAATAAAATTAAAATTATTCCATCTGTTCTAGAAAAAATATTTTGACTAATGGGATTAAAAATACTATCTAGCATCAAAATAGCAAAACAGGAAGTAATAATCAAGAGAATTGGTAATTCTTTTTTTATGGTTTGGTGTTTTACTTTAATTGGTTTGATTAATGCTGCTAAACCTATAATTAAAAATATATTAACAATACAGCTTCCAATTACATTAGCAAAAGCGATTGTTCCGTTTTTTTCTGCTATACTATGAAAGGATATTGCTACTTCTGGGGCACATGTTCCAAATGAGACAATAGTTAGAGCAATTAACATTTTTGGTACGTGAAATTTTGTGGCGATGGATGAAGCACAATCTACTAAAATATCACTTGATTTAACGATAATTAAAAATCCAATGATTAATAAAATTATTTCCATCATTTATCTCCTACCTTTTTGTTTATTATACATGATTCTTTTTTTTCTTCCAATTTTTTTGTCTTTATTATTGTCAACTTAAGTAAAGAAAAAAATGAACTTTTCTATTCATTTTTAGTTTTTGAATCTTTTGCTTCTTTATTCTTAAAAGTTTCGTTTACTAATTTTTCTATTTTTACTTTTTCGTTTTCGGTTTTATTTTGATTTGTAAAGTAAGAAATGTATTCAATATTTCCATCTTTTCCTCTAATTGGTGAGGAACTTATTCCTTTTAAGTAATATTTTGCTTGATTCATTTGGTGAATGATTTTTTGTAAAATTTGTTGATGAATCTTTTTATTTAAAATTACGCCTTTATATTTTTTTGCTTGTTCTTTGCCACATTCAAACTGTGGTTTGATTAGGCAAATTATATCAACTTTTATGTTATAGGAACTAATTTTTTCAATAATTTTTTCTAATGAGATAAAGGATACATCTACTGTAATGATTTCTATATCATGAAATATATCTGATGATAGATCTTTAATATTTGTTTGTTCGTGTAATTCTACTTTTGGGTTTGTTCTTAATTTTTCTACCATGACATTTGTTCCTACATCAACGGCATAAACTTTTTTGGCTCCATGTTTTAAACAACAATCGGTAAATCCTCCTGTTGAGGAACCAATATCTAATACTTTTTTATCTTTCATATCAATATTAAATACATGAAGGGCTTTTTCTAATTTTAGTCCTGCTCTAGATACGTATTTTGTTGTATTATTTTCTAATATTTCTATTTCTTCTGTATTTTTTATTTTTAAGCCTGGTTTGGTAGTTATTTTTCCCTTTACTTTTACATATCCATTTTTAATTAAGTCCTCTGCTTTAGTTCTGGAACAAACAAGATTTCTTTCTACTAATTCTTTGTCTAATCGATTTTGCATTTTTCTCTTCAACACCTTTTTTATCTACTTGTAAAATTTTTCCAAGTTTTTAAGTTATAATTTTCTACTTCATAGATTCCTAATAATTGATCGTTTTGATCTTTAAAGATTACTTTATCTTTGATTTGCCATTGATTGGATAGTTTTTGACCATTTTGAATTTTCCATTTTAATTGGTTTTCTACTTTTATGATTGGATAGTCTAAGACTTCTTCTATTTTGTATAATTTAAATTTTCCTTCTTTAATTTCTTCTATTGTATTGGCATCTTCTAAGGAAAATTTTCCTTGTTTTATTCTTTTTAGCATTGTCATTGTAGCATCGGTGTTTAATTTTATTCCTATATCTCGAATTAGACTTCTGATGTAACATCCTTTTGATACTAGACATTCAAAGATAAAGGTATTTCGATCACTTGAAAGTAAATGGATATTTTCAATTGTTACTTGTTTTTTTGGTAATTCTACGGATTCATTTTTTCTTGCATATTCATACAGTTTTTTTCCTTTTACTTTAACTGCTGAATATAGGGGAACTTCTTGGAGATAAGTTGTATTAAATTCTTTTAAAACTGGTTCTATTTTTTTTGTCTCATCTACTTTTTTACTTTTTAATATTTTTCCTGTTATATCTAGTGTATCTGTTTTTACTCCTAAGATTACTCCTGCTTGGTAAACTTTTTTGTTTGCGGTTAATAATTCAGCAATTTTCGTTGCTGATCCGATAGTTACTACTAATACACCTTCTGCTAATGGATCAAGGGTTCCTGTATGACCGATTTTTTTAATTCCAAAGAAATTGCTTAAGTCTTTTACTATGTCAAAAGAGGTAGGTCCTTTTTCTTTATTTACTACAATTATTCCACTAAATTTTTGATGATATTCTTCTAAGGTATAGTTATTTTTTTCCATAATTTTAGCAATAGTTTTTCCTACATAGCGAATATGCCATGGTGAATAAGGATATTTTGTGATTTCTTCTTTTCCTTTGGGATATCTCAAAATAAAGCCAAAATTGCTTAATTCTTGATGAATTTTTTTGTAAATTGATTCTTGCTTTAGTTTTTCTTCTTTGGTTTTTAAAAAATGGTTATTGCTATATATAGTTAAATCAAGGGCTAATCCAGTATGATGCTCACTATATCCTACTTGGGCTATGTTTTTATTTTTTGGTTCTTCTTCTTGCATTTTTTGTTGTTTAGTAAAAGAGCGATATGCTGAATCAATTTCAATGTAAATTTCTTTTTGCTTTAAGAATTCTTTTAACTTTTGATAGGCTTTTTGTGTTTCAATTTCTATTTCGATTTCTTTACCTTCTTCATTTTTTGTTTTAATTATAGAAATTTTTTTCATTTGAGAGGGAGTGATTTTGTGTTCTTTATTGATTAATATTGTATAATTCATCGTTTTCTCTCTTTTTATTTTTCTATTATTTGAAAGCGATCTTCTTGATCTATGTTTGGGTATTTTTTCTTGTCTACTTTACTAAAGAATTCTTCTATTTTTCTCCCCCAGCATGGTTTATCTCCATATTGTCCTTGATAAATCACCATATCTTCTAATGTTTCTGAATCTTTTGCAATTGTTAATATTTTGTACTTTTTTCCTTTAAAGTGTTGAAATAAGGTAGCTTCTTGTTCATTTTCTAATATTGTTGTAAAATTTATTTCTTTTCTATCTTCTCTTCTATATTTCATCTTTGTTCTCCTTAAAATAGTGATAATTGATTTGATTCAGGTAAGTTTTTTAAAATACCCATTTCTTTCATTTTATCAATTAGTGTTTTGGATACTTTTCCTCTTTTCTGAACATCTTCGATGCTAATGAATTCTTGTTTTTCTCTTTCTCTTACTAAATTTTTGGCTACGGTATCTCCTAGTCCTTCAATGGCATTGAATGGAGGATAAATTTCTGTATCATTTTTGACTATCCATACTGTTGCATCACTTTTGTATAAATCTACATTTAAAAATTTTATTCCTCTAGCAGTTGCTTCTAGAGCTAGTTTTAAACTTTCAGCTTGTCCATTTTCTTTATTGGTTGCTTCAAAGCCTTTTCCTATAATATCATCTAGTTTCATTTTAATTCCATCATATCCTTTTATCATTGATTCTACATCAACATCTGTTGCTTTTGATGAGTACCATGAGGCATAAAAGTATACTGGCATATGTACTTTATACCAAGCTATGCGAAAAGCACTAATGACGTATGCTGCTGCATGGGCTTTTGGAAACATATATTTAATTTTAGCACAGGAGTCAATAAACCATTTTGGAATATTCGCTTTTTCCATTGTTTCTACATGTTTTTTCCATGTTTCTGGATCTTTTGATGCTTTTCCTTTTCGAACAAATTCCATAATTTTAAAAGATTTGATTGGTTCTAATCCTTTATACATTAGATAGACCATTATATCATCACGGCAGCCTATTGTCTCTTTAAATGGAACAATATTATTTTGAATTAATTCTTGGGCGTTTCCTAACCAAACATCTGTTCCGTGTGAAAGACCAGAAATTTTTATTAATTCGGCAAAGGTTGTTGGTCGTGTATCTTCTACTAATTTTATGGTAAAAGGTGTTCCAAATTCTGGTATTCCTAGTGTTCCTGTATTACACATAATTTGTTCTTTGGTTACTCCTAATGCTTCTGTTGAGGTAAAGATACTCATGGTTTCTTTATCATCTAATGGTACTTTCATAATGTCTGTTTTTGATTGAAGTTGAATAAGGCGTAATTGAGTTGGGTCGGAGTGTCCTAAGATATCTAGTTTTAATACGCATTGATCAATGGCATGATAATCAAAGTGAGTGGTTTTCCATTCAGCTGTTGCATCTTCTGCTGGAAATTGAAATGGAGTAAAGTCATAGACTTCCATATAGTCTGGAATAACTACAATTCCTGGATGTTGGCCTGTTGTTCTTTTTACTCCTGTACATCCTTGTGCTAGTCG
>CANQFO010000055.1 GCA_947599755.1 uncultured Bacilli bacterium | reverse complement strand
TTGAAACTCCAGTTACTGGAATTGTAGATGACCTTACTGGTGAGAATATTACTTTAACAGCGATTGGTGGAAGTAGAATAGTAAATGCTGAGGTTATGCCAGAAACAGCTACAAATAAAACTATAACTTGGAAGTCTAGTGATGATAGTGTTGCAACTGTTGTTGATAATGGAGATGGAAGTGTTACTTTTAAGCCGGGAACATATAGTCCAATAAATAATGGTTGTCAAATTACTGCTACTGCTGGAAGTGTTACAAAAACTTATTATATTACTGTTGTAAATAATGCTAAACCAGTTGATGCTGGAGGAGTTAAATTGAATCCTACAGAAGCTACAATAGAACTTGGAAGTGAATTGGATTTTAACTTTACAATATCTCCAGAAGATGCTACTATTGGTAGTGATACTTGGACAGTAGAAGATGAAAACGGAAAACCAACAGATATAATTTCAGTTGATAGTGCTGGCGTTGTAAAAGGCTTAAAAGTTGGAGAAGCTTATGTAAAAGTTACTGTAGAATGTTTAAATTCAACTTGCCCAACACATACAGCTAGGGCTAAAGTTATAGTTAACCCAGTAGAAGCTACAGAATTAAAATTAGATAAAAGAACTGTAAGCGTATATAAAGAAAATTCTGAAACAGTAGAAGTACTTATGATTTTACCTGAAAATACTACTAATAAAGAAATTACTTGGAGTGTAGAACCAGAAAGTATTGCTAAATTAGAAACAAGTAGTGATGGAATGAAAGCTACAGTTACAGGTTTAGAAAAAGGAACAGGAAAAATAACTGCTAAATGCGGAAATGCCACAGCAACTTGTGATTTAACAGTTAATGGAATAAAAGTTGAAAATATAAATATTTTAGTAGGAGAAGAACCACTAGAAGAGTTAAAAATAAAAGATGATAATAAAGATACTAAATTAACAGTTTCTTACTATCCAGATGATGCTGATGGAAAAGAAGTTGAGTGGAGCGTTTCTCCAGAAGGAATAATTACTATTTCAGATGATGGTACAATTACTCCATTAAAAGAAGGAGAAGCTACAGTTACAGCTACCGTTAAAGGTACAGATATTACTGATACAATAAAAGTTACAGTAACACCATCAGAAGCTCAAACTTCAATTTATATAGTTGATCAAAAAGGAAATTTCTTATCAGAAATTACTTTAAGACTTGAAAAAATAGATGATGATGGAAACAGAACATTAGTTGATGAAATAACAAGTGATGGAAAAGTTGATTTTGGAAAAATTAAAGATGGAAAATATGCGCTTTCTATTGTTAGAGTTCCAGAAGAAGACTTTGCTGGAAATAAATTAAACTTTGTAGATATTGTTGGAGAATATGAATTCTACATTGAAGAAGGAAAAATTGTTTATATGAATCTAGGAGAAATAGAATTCGTAGATAATATAATACTTTCAAATGTAGTTGATTATCCAGAAGAAGATGAAGATGGTTTAGAAGCTAAAGCTGTTACACCAGAATATTTAAAAGCTACTATGAAAAATGATCCAAACTTTGATATAGAAAAAGCTTTACAAGAATTTTTAGCTACAAAACCAAAAGAACCAGGAACAAATCCAGGAACTACAAATCCAGGAACTACAAATCCGGGAACTACAGACCCAGGAACTACAGACCCAGGAACCACAGATCCAGGAACTACAGACCCAGGAACTACAGATCCGGGAACTACAGACCCAGGAACCACAGATCCAGGAACTACAGATCCGGGAACCACGGATCCAGGAACTACAGATCCGGGAACCACGGATCCAGGAACCTCAGATCCGGGAACTACAAATCCAGGTTCTGATAATCAAAATACTGATAATCCTCCATCAAAGACAGATAATGATGGAGAAAAAGATAAAGGAAATGGTGATGATAATGTTAAGACTCCTAGTCAAGCTCCAGCTGTAGATGACACTACAGTAAAAGGACCACTTCCAAAAACTTCTGATATAGCAATTGGAATGTTTGTAACTATAATGATTGTATCATTTATAGGAATAATATTTATTGTTTATAAGAAAAACAAAAAATAGAATTTAAAAATAGGAAATTAGGTTTTTATCTAATTTCCTATTTTTAAAAAGGAGCAATTTTTGATTTATGGGAAAAAGGAATGCAAGAATAGGTAGATTGAAACCAAAAGATATTGAAGTTGGAAAAAGAACGCAAAAAAGGAAAAAAAATAGAAGAAAAAATTTAATATTAAATATATTACTTATTGTCTTTTTAGTTATTTTTATATATTCTAGTTATAATGTTTTTATGTGGATAAAATCTGATAGGAAATTAAAAAAACTTGAAAGTGGATTATATAAAGATGTTATTGAAGAAGTAAAAAATAATGATAATAATTCAATGGAGCAAACAAATGAAAATTCTGACGAAATAAGGCCTACATATTCTGTTGATTTTAAAAAATTAAAAGAAATAAATAAAGATGTTATTGGTTGGATAAAAATTAATGAGACATATATTAATTATCCAATTTTACAAGGAAAAGAAGATGAATATTATTTGAAGAAAGATTTATATAAATCTTATGATTATTCTGGAAGTATATTTGTTTATAGTAATATTAATCCATTTGAAGATGAAAATACAGCTATTTTTGGTCATAATATGAATAATCAGAGAATGTTTGCACATCTTCAAAAAATTTATGATGGGGAACTTGGAACAAATATTGATGTTGAAATTTGTACAGAAGAAAAAAATCATATTTATAAAGTATTTTCTTGTTATATAGAAACTCCAAATTTAGATATTATTAAAAACCAATTTTCAGTACAAGAAAAAGAGGAGTATATTAATAGAGTTCTTAAAAAAAGTGTGTTAGATTTTCATCAAGAAATTGATTATTCAAAAAAATTGATTACGCTTGTAACTTGTGGTTCATCTAGCAAAAATAGAATTGTGGTTCATGCGATAGAGAGTGGTATTAAGTAAAATTGAAATAATTAACATAAAAACTGGATTTTAGAAAAAAATTAAGGGTAAAAAGTAAAAAAGTAGTTGAAAAATGATTGAATTTGTGGTAAAATAGAAATGTTACAATAATTATTATTAATTTTATTGGAGGTATGAGTATGTGTCAAGAAGAGAAACGGTTAAAGGTTTTTACTAGGAGGACTCTTAATGTGCTTCGAATCACTAGAGGGAAGTATGATGGTTTGAATAACTTCTGGAATGATATCGAAGTTGCATTAAAATGCAAGAATCCTAAAGATGTCTGCTGGAAAAAGTATCCGGGGAAAAATGGATACGAATATGCTGGAGATGTGAGGATACAAGAGATTGGAGAAGTGTTTTATAAGCACACAGTCCATCGGTTTGAGTATATTTTCCTTGCTCCGCATTCCAGAATTGATATTTTTAAGGGATATAATGAGCCGTGTAACCCGAAACAGTATAAGAAGTTCAGAGAATGGCATGTTTTCTTTGATGGTACTGTTGAGTTTTTCGCAAAAGATGAGTCAAGCTCTGTTGTGAACAGAACAGGCGAAGATATGTACTTCCTGCGAATTAGAGTGGGAAGTAATAGCTTGATGCATCATGATGAATAAGGTAATCCAATGAAAAATGTGAAAAGGTGTTTTGAGACAATTGTCTTAAAGCACCTTTTTACATAGTAATAGACTTTTTTTATTTGTTTTTTTGCGTCATTTATGATACAATAAAAAACAATAAATGTAATAAAAAGGAAAATATAGTAATGGATGAGGAAGAAGTATTAATTATTTTAAAAGGAGAGGACAAAACAAAAGAAGTAGAATACTATTCAGAAGTAAATAATAAAAAATAAATGTTAAATTTTTGAACGAAGAAAATATTTATCCATATAATAAAGCAAATGTACTTATAATAGAAGAACATGAAACTATTGATTTAAAGGACAAGGACATTTATTATAATAATCAAATATTATTTAATGTAAGTAAAGCAATTAAATTTAGACAATATATAAAAATAATATTTGAAAGTAAAGACACACAGCTTTTTAGGTATAATGAAATATCATTAAAACCTAATTCTATAGAAAATTTGAATAGAGATGTAATAGGATATTTTAAAGAAATATCTAAATATGTAAAAGATGGAAATAATGAAAAACAAATTGAAAATTATGTAGGACAAGAGGGTTTTTTGGATAGAGAATATAATAGATTAAATTATATAGATAATAACAGTGTTTTAAACTATTATATAAATAAAATTGCTCCTATAAAACCTGAAATAGAACATTACAATATAATATATCCATTTAGATTTAATTTAAGTCAAAAGCAAGCAATGGAAAATGTATATAAGAGTAACATCTCAGTTATACAAGGGCCTCCAGGAACAGGAAAAACACAGACTATTTTAAATATAATAGCAAATTTAGCTATTATGCAAAATAAAACAGTAGCAGTAGTATCAAATAATAATGAAGCGGTAAAAAATGTAAAAGATAAATTAGCAAAATATGGATATGATTTTATAGTTGCAGATTTAGGAAGGCAAGAAAAAAGAAAACAATTTTTTGAAGATATTTGTCAGCCAAATGTAGAGAATTTTAAAATACAAGATGAAGAAATCTTATTAGAGAACTTGAATATATTAAATAATCAGTTAAATGAATTACTTGAAGAAAATAATAAAAAAGCTATTTTAGAAAAAGAAATAAATGATTATAAATTAGAGCAAAAGTATTTTGAAGAATATTATAAAAATCAAAATATGGATAAAATTGGAGAAATGTCTTTTTATAAAAAAACAAATGATAGAATATTAGAATTTCTTTTGGATAGTCAATTATTATATGAAGGTAAAATAAAATTTGAATGGCTACATAAGATTAAATTAGTACTTAAGTATGGTGTTAAAAGTTTAAAACAATTAGATAAACATTTAATAGATATTATTTTACAATTACAAAAAGAATATTATGGAAAAAAAATTGAAAGTTTAAATAAAGAATTTATAAATGTAGAGCAAAAATTAAAAGTACATAATTTTGAAAAATTACAAAAAGAGCATCAGGAAATTTCTGAAAAAATTTTTAAAAGTAGGTTATATAAAAGATATAATGGAAAAACTAATAAATTTAGTTATGAAAATTATCAAGAAGATATGGAAAAGTTTGTACAAGCATTTCCTATTATATTAAGTACTACTTATTCATTAAGAAAATCTGTAAAAAATGGTTTTATGTTTGATTATTTAATTATGGATGAATCTTCACAAGTAGATTTATTAGCCGGTTCACTTGCTTTATCTTGTGCAAAAAATGCAATAATAGTTGGAGATGAAAAGCAATTGCCACAAATAGTAGATGATAGTATAAAAGAAAAAATATCAAATTGTGATGTTGATATTTGCCATGATTATTTTCAAAATAGTATGTTAAAAGCAATTACAAGAACTTATGGAGATACAATACCAGAGCAAACTTTAAAAGAACATTATAGATGTCATCCTAAAATTATAGAATTTTGTAATAAAAGATTTTATAATAATGAATTAATTGCATTTTCAACAGAAGAACATTTGAAAGTCAAAAAACCACTAGTTTTATATTATACTGCTAAAGGAAATCACATGACAAAAATAAAAAAAGGCACAAAAACACAGACATATAATTATCGAGAACAAGAGGTTATAACAGAAGAAATTTTAAAACAAAGAGTCTTGAGTGATGATAGAGTAAATTTATATAGTGATGATGAAATAGGAATTGCTACTCCATATAGAAAACAAGCAGATAATATACAAGATGCAGTTGGAAAAGACATAAAAAGTGACACGGTTCATAAATTTCAAGGAAGAGAAAAGAAATTGATGATATTTTCTACAGTTTTAGATAGTTCAGCTAGTGGAAAAAAACGGAATAGATTTTGTTGATAAAGCATGTATGGTAAATGTAGCAGTATCAAGAGCGATAGAACAGTTTGTAATTGTTACTGATAATAAATTATTTAATGAAAATGGAAATGACATAAAAGCATTGCTAAAATATATTAAATATAATGAATTGGACTCTGATATAATTGACAGTCAAATTGTTTCAGTATTTGATTTATTATATAAAGATTATTCAAATAAATTAGAGAAATTAAATAGAAGTTTATTACATAGATCAAGGTATAAAAGTGAAAATATAATGGATACTATTTTAAATAATGCATTTTCAAATAAAGAATTTAAAGACTTTAAATATGAAAGAGAAATACTTATGAGAAATCTATTTAAAGATTTAAACAATTTAAGTGAAGAAGAAAAAATATATGTTAATAATGGAGCTAGAATAGATTTCGTTATATATGATAACATGGATAATAAACCTTTATTATTTATAGAAGTTGATGGATTTTCATTTCATAAAAATAATTATATGCAACTAGAAAGAGATAATCTAAAAGATAGTATTTCAAAGAAGAATGGAATTAATGTTTTGAGATTTGAAACAAGTGGAAAGTCTTATAATGAAGAAGATATAATAAATGAGATAAAAAAAGAGTTAAATAAAAGTGGTGAAATATATTAATTGTACTAATAGTGTATATGTAATGACAAGTCTTTGCTATAATAAAAGTCCTTCCTTATGATATTTATCACGGAAGGACTTTTTACACAACTTTTTTGATATTCTTAATTTTTTTATAACTTCATTTTTATACATTTCTATATTTTTGACTTTTTTCCAAAAAGATTTTCTATAATCTTTGTTAATGTGAAAAATTTTACATAAATAATAAATTTATTTCTTTAATTAAATATTTGATTCATACCATTCATATAGAATTTCTTTTGAGCTAGTTTTTCTTCAACACCATTTAAAGCTTCTCCAAATCTCTGGAAATGAACGATTTCTCTTTGTCTTAAATATTTTAAAACATCAACAACTTCTTTATTATCTTGGCATAAATTGATTAATTTTTCATAAGTTGCACGTGCTTTTTGTTCGGCCGAAAGATCTTCAGTTAAATCAGCAACAGGATCACCTTTTACTGCAATATATGCTGCGGTCCAAGGATTTCCAGCGGCACTTTGAGGGTAAACG
>CANQFO010000054.1 GCA_947599755.1 uncultured Bacilli bacterium | reverse complement strand
CGGACACAGGTCACAAAGGTTTATGGTCTGGAGAGAAAGCCTATACACGTATCTATAAATCAAAAGTTTTATTAAAACGTAATGTTGAAGTTATGGATAATTTAGGTGTTTGCTCTAATGCAATTGAAGCTCTTTATGAAAAAGGAAAGAGTAAATAAAATTGTAATAATTAAAAATAATATAGGATAAGGAGGTCATTATATGGCAGTTAAAAACTTAACTAAGGCTTCTGAAATAGAAGTTAGTGTTAATATTGACAAAGATGTTTTATTTATGGATGTGGAGGAGCTTACTAAACAAATTGATATCATTAAAACTAATTATAGTAAATTAGTTTCGGCTTTTAATAATTGTAACCAAATATTAACTGATGTTGAAAAATATACTTCTGGTACAACTAAGCAGGCATTAAAGAAAGTTGCTAAGCAATGTGCTAATCAGGCTACAAATACTAAACAGAAAAGTAATAGTCTTCTTCAAGCTTTTAATAGTGACAAAAGTGATTTTGAGAAGACAATTCTTAATGAGCAAATTTCATCACTTAATGAAGCTCTTAAAAAATTAACTGATTCTAGTAATGAAGCTAATAATGTTGATGTAAATTAATATTATAGGTTAATTTAATTATTAATTATTTATGCAATCTTTTTATGAAAGGTGGTGTAAGCATGAAAACAGGTTATGATAAGAAAAAATTAAATAATTCTCAACAAAAATTAGAAGGTCAAATTAATTCTATGGATACTCTAATTAAAAACATTCGTCAAGCAATTAAGGCAATTGAAACAACGGTAGATTCAGATACAGGTCAGAAGGGTTTATGGTCTGGTGAGAAAGCCTATGAGCGTATTTATAAAGCGAAAGTTTTATTAAAACGTAATGTTGAAGTTATGGATAATTTAGGTGTTTGTTCTAATGTTTTAGAAAATTTAGTACATGCAGGAAGTTCTAGATAATGAGGTGATTAATAATGGTAAATTTGGATCAAAGAACAAAGGAAGTATTGAAGAAACTAACTGATGCTAATGGACAAATTGCTATTACTGATTCTATGCCAGATGATTTGAAGAAGGCTATTACTAATATTAATAAATATCATATTGATGTTTTTTCTGATCATTCATTTGATGAAAATGATGATGCTGAGGAATTAGAAGTTGATGATAACATTGATAGTATTGATTTTTTAAATTCTAGTGTTAATCAAGAGATGAATCAAACTGTTTCTGATGGTTCAGTATCTTTTTCTGATGATATTCAAGAAGATGATTCAAATGTTTCTGATTTAAATGATATTTTTTAGAATTTAATTGTTGATTAATATAAAGGGTTTATTATTTTTAATTGTTAAAAATATTAAGTTGATATTGGTAAGCTAGTAATTAGGGAGTTAAGTGTTTATAGGGACTAAAATATTAGTTCTTTTTTATTTACTATATTTAATTTTTTGAAGACTAATACTAAATTTTTTACGATGATAATCAAACTAATGTTTTACTTTATTTCAATAGGATGTTTAGCAATAGTTTTATTTGTATACTTATTATAGATTTATTTCAGTTTTGAATTATAAAACTGATTTTTTTGCTTGATTATGGTATAGATTTTTTTATTTTTTTATGATATTATGGCTATATAAAGGTAGGAGTTGGTGAATTGTGATTATATATATATTGCATTCTGATAGAATTTTCACGTTTAGGCTTCCTAGCAAAATAGAGGGTAAATATATTGTTTTTGATTATGATTCTAATGGTAATCGTCGTAATTTAATGAATGTTGAGGCAAAAGATGGATCATGGTGTGCTTATAATAGTGAAAATGTAAAAATCCAATATAATTCTAAATTTGTGGATTCTGTTAAACTTTCTTACTTTAATTTTTTAAATTTGAATGTTTTTGATTTGGAAAATTTATTAGTTTATATTATGCCTGCTTATGATAATACTTTTGTGAGAGTAGGACTTACTGATAATTCTACAATTTTATGTGGAAATCAGGGTAATTGTCAATTATTATATCGTTCTTCTTTAATTGCTGCTAACCAGCTTCAATTGGATTATTCTGGTGGATCTTTTCGCTTTAAGAACTTAGATCCTTCTATTCCTATTTATGTTAATTTTGTTCGAAAAGATTTTGGTAATTTGCATGAATTTGATAGTTTATTTGTTATGGGATTAAAGATAGTTATTGTTAAAAATTCTTTGTTTATTAATAATCCTTTTGAATCTTTATTTTTATCTAATCAGGTTTTTTCTGCTCCTAATGATTCTTTTATTGTTCAAGATGTTCCAGTTACTTCTACTTCTTTTCGTGATTTTTATGATGAAAAGGATTATTTCTTTTTATCTCCTATTTTTCAAAATAGAATTATTCCTTTAGATATTTCTATTGCTTCTCCGCCTTCTATTAATAAGATGGAGAATGATTCAGTTCTTATGATGGTTATTCCTTCTTTATTAATGAGTGGTTCTTCTATTATTATGGGGTATTCTACTATTCAGTCTTATCGTAAGGGGGAAACTTCTAAGATTGATTTAATTAATAGTCTTCTTGTTGTTGGATCTTTGGTTGCTACGGGTCTTTTGTGGCCTTTTATAGAAAGAATTTATTATAATTTTCGTACTGTGATTAAAAATCGTAATGTTAAACGTGCTTATATAAAATATTTGAATGAAAAAGAAAAAATTTTTCACGATGCAATTAATGAACAAACTATGATATTAAAAAGTAATTATTATTCTTATGAAGATTGTCAGAGAATTATTATGAATCGTTCTTCAGAGTTGTTTAATCGAAGTTATGAGAGTGATGATTTTCTTATGGCTCGATTAGGTATTGGTGTTGTTCCTTTAGTGGCAAAGGTTTCTTTTCAGAAATCTGATTTTACTATGGATAGTACTAAATTAGAAGATAGGGCTTCTCGTTTAATCGATGCAAATAAATATATAAAAGATGTTCCTTATGCTATTTCTTTAAAGGATAAAAATGTATTAGCTTTTATTATTGATAATTCTTATTTTGATGATTATATTCGTGGAATATTGGTTCAGTTATTGGCATTTCATAGTTATTTTGATTTAAAGCTTGTGGTATTAACCAATGAAAATAGTTCTGTTTTTAATCCTATTAAAGCATCTAGTCATTGTTGGACAGATGATCATTCTTTTCGTTATTATGCGAATTCTTTGGATGATGCTCAAATTATATCGGCTTCTTTGACTAAAATTTTTCATTCTCGTGTTGGAAAAGATGATGCACTGATTAATGCGCCTTATTATTTGATTCTTTCTGATAATATTAATCTTTATCGTAATTTGGATATTATTAAGGATGTTATTTCTAATGGTTATGCAGTTCGTTTTGGACTTTGTATGTTTGATACAAAAACTAAAAATATTCCAAAGGATTGTCTTGATTTTGTTAGTATTAGTAAGGATGCTGGTACCTATTTTCGGTCTAAAATGGATTCTTCTGGAATGATTCATTTTACTCCTGAATTTGTTGATAGCGCTAAAGTTAATATTGATCAATGTTTTAGTTTATTAAATAATATTCCTATGCGTTCTTTTAATAGTGATGATGGATCTTTGCCTGATAATTATGGCTTTTTGGAGATGTTTAATGTTGGAAATGTTCAACAATTGAATGCGGATGTTCGATGGAAAGATTCTAATTTAATTAATAGTTTGGCTGCTCCTATTGGAATTGATTCAAATGGTAATGTTTTATATTTGGATTTGCATGAAAAACATCATGGTCCTCATGGATTAATTGCTGGTATGACTGGGTCTGGTAAATCTGAGTTTATTGTTACTTATATTTTATCTTTAGCTGTTTGTTATCGTCCTGATGAAGTACAATTTGTATTGATTGATTATAAGGGTGGAGGATTGGCTGGAGCTTTTGAAAATAGAAAAACAGGGATAAAACTTCCTCATTTAGTAGGAACTATAACTAATTTGGATAAATCTGAAATGAATCGTACTTTGGTTTCTATAAAAAGTGAATTACAACGGAGACAAAAATTGTTTAATAAGGCTAAGGAATCATTGGATACTGGTAATATTGATATTTATAAATATCAAAAGTTGCATCGTGAGGGGTTATTGAAGGAATCTTTATCGCATTTATTTATTATTTGTGATGAGTTTGCGGAATTAAAAGCTCAGCAACCTGATTTTATGGACGAACTTGTTAGTGCTGCTCGTATTGGAAGAAGTTTAGGAATTCATTTGATTTTGGCTACTCAAAAGCCATCAGGTGTTGTTGATGATCAGATTTGGAGTAACTCTAAGTTTAAAGTTTGTTGTAAAGTTCAAACAACAGAGGATAGTAATGAAATGATTAGAAGACCGGATGCTGCTTTTTTAAAGGAATCAGGTAGATTTTATTTGCAAATTGGTTATGATGAGTATTTCGTTAAAGGGCAGTCTGCATATTCTGGAAATGCTTATGTTCCTACTTCTACGGTTAAATCAAAGTTGGATAATTCTATTTCTTTTTTGAATAATACAGGTGAGGTTTATCGCAGTGTTGTAAAAAAGAATGATGATGTTTTAACGAATAAATCTAAAGACATGGGTGAAGAATTAATCAATGTATTAAGATATTTGATTTCTTTAGCTAAAGAAAAAGGATATCCTAATCAACAATTGTGGTTAGATAATATTCCATCTGTTATTTATTATCAAAATGTAATTGCTAAATATGGGGTTAATTCTAAACCGTATTATATTGATCCTGTTATTGGGGAATATGATGATCCTCAAAATCAAAGACAAGGGTATGTAAGTTTGAATTTGTCTAGTAAAGGTAATACATTTATTGTGGGAACTAGTGGTTCTGGTAAGACGTCTTTATTATCTACTATGATTTATAGTACTGTAATTACTCATAATAGTGAAGAAGTTAATATTTATGTTTTGGATTTTGGTGCTGAACGGTTAAAAATTTTTTCTCAAGCACCTCAAGTTGGTGAAGTTTTAGTTGCAACAGATGGAGAGAAGATTAAATTTTTATTTTATAAAGTTATAGACGAGATTGCGATGCGAAAAGAATATTTTTCTACTTATGGTGGTAGTTTTGAACAGTGTGTATCTGATGGAAAGGTACCTTTTCCTACTATGATCATTGTTATTAATGATAATGATGTTTTTAAGGAAATGTTTTCTGATTTTTATGATGATACTTTTCCTTCTATTGTGAGAGATTGCAATAAATTTGGTATTATTTTTGTTATTACAGCTGTTACTATTGGTTCTTTGGGTTATAGTGTTGAAAATAGTTTTCAGCAAAAAATAGTTTTGAAATTAACTGATCCTAGTGATTATGTATTATTTTTTGATTCAACTAAGATGGTTCCTGCTTCTAATCCTGGACGTGGACTTGTTTCTTTGGATCAGGTTTATGAGTTTCAAACTTGTCTTGTTTTTCCTGAGAAAGAATATGAGAAAGCTTTGAATTATGTATTTTCTGAACTTAATCGATCTATTAATGGTAAGGCTAAACCTGTTCCAATTGTTCCGTCTTATGTTACTTTAAATGATGTTATTGTTGATAAAAAACAGTTGATTTTATCTTCTATTCCTATTGGTATTGATATTAATACTGCTCAAATTAGATCGTTTAATTTTGATAATTTAGTTAATTTTGTTTATTCTTCTCAATATCGATTGTTTAAATCTTTTCTTTCTCCATTTTTGACTATGTTTTCTTGTGTATCTAATATGAAGACTATTGTTCTTAATTCTGTTCGTGATTTGATTTTTGAAATTCCTGAGGGAGTTAAGTATTATGATTCTTCTTTTAAAAGTGTTATTCCTATTTTAAGTAAGAATATTGATAAATATAATACTGTTCCTGATTCTGATGATAAATTTTTAATTGTTATTGTTGGTTATGCTAAATTGAATGCTCATATGCAAAATTTGAAACAGGAAAATCCGGAAATTGATACTTTAGATGATTTGATTTTACGTGCTAAAACGAATACTCATTTTCGATTTGTTTTATTAGAGACTGATGAGGAAAGTGATTTTATTAAAGAAAGTTCTTTTTATGAATTTTGTCCACATGATGTTGGTATTTGGTTAGGAAAAAACTTTTCTTCTCAATCTGTTTTTGAAACAGATTTGGATACAGATTTTAGATTAAATAAAGATATGGCAGCTATTGTTTTTAGTAATCATATTTATTATATTAAATTTGTTCAACAAGAGGAGATGTTATAATGGATAAAATTTTGATTACCATTTATGTTTTGACTATAGATGAAAGTTATGATATAAAAGTTCCTATTAATGCGCTAATGCAGGATGTTTTAGATTTGGTACAAGATACTATTAAGGATTTGTCTGGGGGAACGTATATTCCAAATCCAAATGCAAGACTTTATGAAAAAAATTCTGGGTTAGTTATTAATGTTCATAATATTGTTAAGTATTCTGGATTGCAAAATGGAAGTAATTTATTATTATTGTAAAGATTTTATTTTCTTTAGAAAAAAAAACAAAAAAATGTTGACTTTGTGTTTAGTTTGTATTATATTGGTATTGTAAGAATAATAAGTGGTTCTTAACGGTTTTACTTGTTAGTCTTATTGGTTGGATGCAGAAAGAGAGTGAATAGTAAAAATTTATTTTCTTTATGTGTTTGAGCAACTTCAAGTTGTAGTAACTGTTTTCTATATTTTGTAACGAGATACTACTGTTACGGTTTAGGTGATATTAATCTTAGCCAGTCAATGTACATTGCCCTGTTTTACAGGTATAATTGAGATAGAGAGCAGTGAATACGAGAATGAACTCATTACTATTATTTATTGTTATAGTAGAAAAAATTCGGGTTATTATTGACCTTAGCTAAGTTGATAATAACTGAGAAAAGTTAAAACTTTTTAGCAAGAGGGTGATTATCTCTTGTTTTTTTGTTAAAATTCAGATGAAGTAAAGTAAATGTTGGAAAAATTTAAGAGAAAATACAAGTTATACAATTAATTTATATTTTTTTTACATATTTTTACATTCTTTTTGACAAGAAATAATTTGTCCTATAATTATCTTTTAAACTAAAAGTA
>CANQFO010000053.1 GCA_947599755.1 uncultured Bacilli bacterium | reverse complement strand
TGCCTTCAATTTGAGCATCTACTAATTTCATTGAGCATATACCAATTACTTCTCCATTAACATTTAATAATGGTCCTCCACTATTACCTGGATTGATTGATGCATCAATTTGTAATACTCTCATTACCCAATCATTACTATTTGCATTTGATACACTTACTGATACCATTCTATCTTTTCCTGATAAAATTCCTGCAGTTACACTTCCACGATAGTCATATCCCATTGGGGATCCTATTGTGAATATTGTATCTCCTAAACTCATTTTTTCACTGCTACCAATATTTGCAATTTGCCTTATTTTTGATTTTTCTACCCGAAGTACAGCTAAATCTAGATATTCATCTCCACCTAATATTTTGGCTTCCACTTCTTCCTCATTAGACATTACTACTGATACTTTATCTGCTCCTGAGACAACATGTTGATTCGTTAGTAGATATCCATATTTTTCATCTGTCTTATAAACAAACCCTGTTCCTGTTGAGGCAAGTTGTTCTCTTTGATATGCTTCTACTACTGCGACTGCATCATATATTTTTTCTACTGATGCGGCTAATGATGATTTTTCATAAACTTGTGTACCATTTTTTGTAATTACTGTATTATTGCTTGTCCCTACTACTTCACTGATAATCGGTGTCCATTTTAGAAGAGAAAAAGTTACTATTCCTCCTATTACGAATGAAAATACAATTAATAAACATTGTTTCATATTTTCCTTTTTTTTCTTATTCATTTTCATCTTTACTCCTTTCAATTTTTGTTAAATCTTTCCAATTTAATGGAAAGCCCATTTTCTGTAATACTTTTTCTATTTTTATTGTATTTAAATTATAATTTAAAGTTTGAATTACATTTTCTAATTCTATTATCATATTTTTAAAATCTTCTTGAAGTAGCAATTGTTTCATAATAATCATTAGAGCAAATAAATCATTCTTTCCATAAATATATTCATTTTGTTCTTTAGGAATGTCTAATAATTCATGATATATTGTATCTGGAATTTCTTTTTGTGTTTTATTTTCATATAAAATATCTTCATGAGCACATAAATTTCTATAATTTGCTAGAATAGGTAAATATATTATTAATTCTTCTACTTCTACATGATAAATTTTAGCAATTTCTTTTTGATCTTCTTCTTTTAATATAGAAAACATTTCACTTACAATTCCAAATGATAATAATTTTACTAATATCCATAATGGAATATATCCATAATTTGATACATAATGTAGGGTAGCAGTATGTTGTGAACCATTTACTCTTATTTGTCGTTTCATTTTTTTCAGCAGATCATTGACTTGTCTTTGACGATCTACTTTATTTGTGAAATTTTTGACTTTTAAGTAATCTGTTTCTCTATATCCATATTTTTTTGATAATTGGTATGAAGTAATGGATTTTAAATTATTTTCTATTACTAATAAATATTTAAATATAATATTTCTAAATGAGCGATCAAATAAAAATACACTATATAATTCTTCAAATGTTGTTCCTTTAATATATTTTTTTTCTTCATTTGATTGAAAAAACAGATGTCTATATCCATTTAAAAAGAAATAATTTTCTCTTAATAGTACTTGTTTTGCATATTTTTCATCGGAGATAATTAGTCCTTTATGCTTAAATATTTCTATTTGTTCATCTAAATTTTTGAACTGTTTTTCTATCATAATCTCACCTAGTATAGATTATATCATATTATCAAGAAGAAAAGTATGAAATTTTCGTGAATTTGTGTGCTATAATTTATATTGTTTACTAACAATTCTATTTTAAAGGGGGATTTTTCATGCCTGCAACCATTACTCATGCTTATTTTGCTCAAGATGTATATGATATTTTGCCAGAAAATATTCAAAAAAATATTGATTGTCCTCGTATGCGAATGTTTGGTCAAAGTATGGATGCTTTGATGTTTTATCGTTTATTTCGTCCTCTTCCTGGGAAAAAAATTCGTAATTTTTCCCAATATTTTCATCGTAATCAAAGTCAACAATATTTTCTTTGTTTAATTAACTATATTAAAGAAAATCATTTTGAGTCTGATGGAGATGTTTGTTCTTATTTAGCGGGAATGATTTGTCATTATGTGCTTGATTCTACTGTACATCCATATGTTTTTTATAAAACGGGAAATTTTCAAAAAGATATTCCTAATACTTATCGCTATCGAAATTTACATGAATTTATGGAAACTTTTATTGATAACGATATGGTTAAAAGACGTTGTAATATTCATCCTTATCGGTTTCCTATTGGAAAATTTTGTTTTCAATTATCTCCTTTTTCAAAAAAATTGAATTCAACTATTCGTTATAGTTTTGAAGATACTTTTCATTATCACCATATGGATACTATTTATTATCAAGCTCTTATTCAGATGAAACATGCTCTGGTTTTATTTAGAAGAGATCCGTTAGGTTGGAAAAAATTTTGCTATAAATTAGTTGACTCTTTTACTTCTAAAAAGGCTTTTCGGTTTGAAGCTATTAGTTATCATTATCCTTTAATTGATCGTCATCATTTTTTAAATTCTGAGCATTTTTTATGGAGAAATCCTACTACTTATACTATTACTAGTACAGAATCTTTTCTTGATTTGTATTTAAAATCAATTAAATTAGCAAAAGTTTTAATTTGTGCTAGTTTTGATTATATTCATGGAAAAAACATTGAATTAGATAAATTATTTATTAATTCTAGTTATGTTACTGGTCTTGATTGTAATTTAGATAAAGATTTAAAATATTTTGAGTTTTAATTTCCTTTTTTGTATACTTTTTCTTTTATTGTTTCATACTATTTTTAGGTGATACTATGTTTTATAAATATGAAATTAGGAATAATGGTACTGAGGATATTTTATACTTATATTTAACTATGTCTTATGAATTTTCTAAAGAATTAGGTTTACAAGCTAATGATCAAGAAATGAGTAGGAGAACGAAAAATTTTATTCGTAATAATCAAATTTCTTTTCATGGGAAAAAGGTTTTTCTTGTTATTGATGGTATCGTTGTTAAGACTTTGGAAATTGATGAAAAAAAGGAAATTGAATTGTTAAAAGAAAACTTATATTATTCTAATGAACAATATTTGGTTACTGTTCAATTAGAAGATAATGCTTTAATTGAAATTACTTTGAAAGAATATTTATTAGGTGTTTTGGCAACTAATCTTTTTCCGCATCCGCTAGAATTGGAAGCAATTAAGTCTCTTGCCATTTTGTATCGTACTTTTGCTTTTTCTAAGATGAATGAGAAAAATGTTATTCCTTCTATTAATGATTTTTGTATTTATAAGCCAATTTCTTACTATAAATTAGCTTGGATTGATCATTATGATGTGATTTATCGACAATTGGAGAAAGCAATAGATGAGACAGATTGTTTGTTTTTGACCTATCAACATTCTTATATTCTGCCTTTTGTTCATTTTTCAAATTGTGGACAAACTTTTTCTCATCGTTCTTATCCTTATTTGTCTAGTGTACGTAGTTTATGGGATTTAGCTTCTCCTTATTCTATTGAAATACATGATTTTTCTTATTCTGAATTAAATAAAATTTTTCATCATCCTATGTCTTCTCATAGTATAATTCAAGTTTTAGAAACTGATGAAAAGAGATTTTTACAGAAAGTAAAAATCGATCAAGAAATTTATTCTGGAAAGCAATTACAAGAATTATTTCGGTTAAAATCTTTAAATGCTAATTTTATTCTTAATCGTGATTTTTTAAGAATTATTACTAAAGGTTGGGGAAATTCTTTAGGGCTTAGTATTTTTGGTGCAAATGAACTTGCAAAAAATGGATGTAATTGTTTTAGTATTTTAAATTATTATTTTCCTAAAGTTCAACTTAATA
Source organism: uncultured Bacilli bacterium (assembly GCA_947599755.1). Classification (GTDB taxonomy): domain Bacteria; phylum Bacillota_I; class Bacilli_A; order RF39; family UBA660; genus CANQFO01. Next base: position 3,208 of record CANQFO010000053.1, on the reverse strand, counting down.
AATATGTACGAGAATTATCATAATTTTGTTATTTTCTTCATTTTTCATAAAAAAACTGTAAGAATAATTCTTACGGTTTTTATGATTTTAGTTCTTCTATTGCTTTGTCAGCATCTTTATTTAATTCTACTATGGTTTCTAAATATTTTGAATAGCCTTCTACTGTGGAAATAAAATCTTGTAATTCATCAGATGTTTTATTTATCATTAACTTGTGGATGATCTCTGCACTATTTTTTAATTCACTGGAAATTTTTAATACTTCTTCATAAGTTAATTTTTCAATCATCTCCTAATTCCTCCATCGCTTTTTCTTCTATTACTTTTGTATTACTAAATAATTTGGCATTATCAATTACTATTTGCTTATATTCTTCAATACTTTCAATATAATTAATATTGTCTATATTTTTCCAGTTTTCTCTCATTTTATTGGTGCATTCAAATATTTTGTTTATTGCAATTACATATTGATTGTATTCTGTCATATCATTTCTCCTTATATCAAAATAATTCTAGAACCATTTTTTAAATCTGTTTCTCTTACGTTTTTATTTACATCATATATTTGTCCTGTTTCTTTACTATAAAAATTAGTTGTTTTTTTTATTTCATAGGCATTATCTGTTAATTCTACTAGTGCTTCTTCTATTAATCGTTTTACTGTTCCAATTTTTTTATTAATTGGAATATATAAATCATAAGATTTTTCTATTAATGGAATTTCTATTTCTATCAATATTTTATTATTATCCATCTTTTTCTCCTTATTTGTTTTTTATATTTTTATTATTCATTTGAAATTAACTTAATTAGGGTAGCTTTTCCTTTTCTTATTATATATCCAAAATTAGGTTCTATTTCTGCTCTTAATATTCTAGCACTAGTGGTTACTTTTAATGTAAATTGATTGCCTATGCCATTTCCTATCCATATTCCTTCTGACAAATCAGTTAAACTTTTATACCATGTTTCATAATTAATACTTTTGATATTATCAATTGTATCAACTATGATAATTTTTATTTGATTCGTATTCTTGATATTTGTTAATAAAGTTGTAAAATTGTCTTTTTCTGTTGGAGTTAATTTTGATAATAATGAGGTTATTCCTATAATCATACATACTGTTGTTATATTTGTATTGTTTGCATTGTTATATAATTCTGCTAACTTATTTATTCCTTCTGTACATCTTTCTTTGCAATATAGAATTTTTTGATCATTTATTTCTTGTAAAGTACTTAATGAATCTAATACAATTGCATTGGTATTTGGACATTTTGTTATTATTTTTATTATTCCTTCTAGAAAATCTGGTGAAGAGCTAATATCTTCTCCTGTAATATTATATAAATACATATTGTTTAAATTAATTGTTGCGATTTCTAGAGATTCTTTTTCCATTCCTACTGGAATTGTTTTTAAATTTCCTAAATTACTTTCTACTGTTTGCATTGTAATTATTTCTGGTAAGATTGGAATTGGTTTTGCTTGATAGTCACAAATCTCTTTTAACTTACTACAAACTATTTTAATGTAATCACTCATTTTTTCTTCTTTATATGGATAAGCTGTCTGAAATTCAAATATTCCTTCTAAATCAATTAATCCTCTACCGAATGCTTTTGATGGTTCTTTTTTTCTTACTCCTGATAGGATTGTACTATAATCTGATGGATCATTAAATTGTAGGACAATATTTTGGCGAAAATTTTGTTTTAATCTATATCTTATTGTATTTGGACCATTTGTTGTAAGAATAAATACTACACCATATTTTAGACAATCTCTAGTTAATTGACCAATTAATTCTTCATAGTCTTGATATGTTTCTAAAAATGCTTCTATATTATTGATTGCAATAATTATCATAGGGATTTGTTTTCCTCCATGATTGATATAAAAATCATAAGAACCATTATAATCTACAAATGTTTTTTTTCTTTCTTCTATTGTTTTTACAATAAACTTAAATAAATTTTCTATTTTTTCACTTTCTGTAGATAATAATACCTCTCCTACATGTGGAGCATTTTTAAACATTGTTAATGTTTCTGCTCCAAAATCAATTAAATAAAAATTTACTTCTTTAGAATCATGTGTTGTAATAGTTGAATAAACAATGCTTGATAGCATTAACTCTTTTCCACTTCCTGCAGAACCAAAAATAATTGTATTTCCTTCTTGTGATAAAGGTAAAGTTAAAATATTTTGTTTTTGATTATCTGGATCATCATATTCTCCAATTATTGGATTAATTTGATTCTTTTTAATTTGAAAGTTATATTTTTCTTTTAACTTATCAATATAAATAATATTAGGGATTCTATCTAACCATAATTTTTCAATATGAATATTTTCTTCTTGAGCTCTTTCTACAATATATCTTACTATGTTTGTTATTTCTTCTCCTTTGGATTCTACTTTTACTTCATTTTGTTTAGTATCAAGGGACTTAATTGTATTTCCTACATTATCAATAATATGAATAGATTGATCTACTTTTTTCTTTCTTTTTTCAGTTGGATAGTATTGTGCTCCTGCCCATGCTGCTTGCCCTAAGGCAAATAATTCGTTGTATCCAACTTGAAGATAAAATCTACCTGGATTTTTTAACTCTGCAGCGTCTGGACATTTGATCATATCCATACTATCTGCTTTATCTTGTACTTTTAAACATACTCTAAATTTTGAGTTTGACCATATTTGATCATTTACTACTCCTGCTGGTTTTTGAGTTGCTAAAATTAAGTGTACTCCTAAAGATCTTCCAATACGTGCAGTAGAGATTAATTGATCCATGAACTCAGGTCTTTGATCTTTTAATTCAGCAAATTCATCACTTATGATAAATAAATGAGAAATTGGTTTTTCTACTAAGCCTTTTCGATATAGACTTTGATATTTATATATATCAATTGTACTTTCATTTAATTTATCTCTTGCTTCATTAAACATTCTTTGTCTTTTTCTTAGTTCACTTTGAATTGAGGCTAATGAACGATTCATTTCTACTGTATCTAAGTTGGTTATTGTTCCTGCAAGATGTGGAAGTTTCATTCCTGTTTCTTTGTTTTCAAATACCCCAGCAAGTCCTCCTCCTTTATAATCAATTAGGACAAAAGATACTTCATATGGATGATAATTTAATGCCATGGATAAGACATAAGTAATAATAAATTCTGATTTTCCAGAACCTGTCATT
>CANQFO010000052.1 GCA_947599755.1 uncultured Bacilli bacterium | reverse complement strand
TCCCTATTAAAACTCATCACTACTGGTTTTGTAATCCATTCTGTTATTTTTTTAGAAATAATATAAATCAATATTTCTCCAATTATAATTAAAAGAATAGAAAAAAATAAATTTGTAAGCAATGTACTTTTAGTACTTGTAATATCTATAATAGTTAAAGATTTTCCTTGTTCAAAATTATAAGCATAATTTTGAACATATAAAAGCCCTATCTTTATGTTACTTGTATTATTTTTTTTAATAATATTTTTTGCTTGATACACTATTTTCTTACTAATCCTATTATCACTATGACTTATTTTATCAATAATATTGTTATTCTTATTCAAAATAAATGTATACACTTCATAATCCATAACTTTACGATTATGAAGATCATCGTTATTTATCGGTTTCTTTTCTTGATCAAAAGATTCAGGTCTTTGATTAGTTAAATTTCTCATTCTTGTTAAATTACGCAATATTCCTTCATATTCTCTGTGATAAGTTTGAATATTAGAGAAAGTAGCAAAAAAAATAGCAAATAAAGAGATGATAATAAAAATGGTAAAAAATGTTTTCTTCCTTAAATTTTCCATATTCCTTTATCCCTCCATTTTATAACCTAAATTACGAACTGCTTTGATATTTACTTTTGAACCAATGACTTTTAACTTCTTTCTTAAAAACGATAAATATGCCTCTAAATTATTGGATTCATAATCAGTGTCTATTCCCCAAACTTTATCATAAATTTGTTCTTTGGATATAATTTGTTCCCGATTATTCATAAAATATTCAAGTAGTAGGAACTCTCTATAAGGAATATTTATTGATTCACCTGTTTCTATACAAGTTAAAGTGGAAGTTCTAATATTTAATGATAAATCCTTATATTCTAATCTATCTTTTACATTATTATTTCCTTTGGTTCTTAATTGAACATTTACTCTAGCGATTAGTTCTTCAATATGGAAAGGTTTTGTTACATAGTCATTTGCTCCTGTATCAAATCCTTTTAATTTATCGTCTAATCCGGATTTAGCAGTAAGCATGATCACTTTAGCATTTATATTATTTTCTTTTAGTTCTTTTAATATCTCTATTCCATTCATTTTAGGTAGCATAATATCAAGAATAATTAAATCATAAATATTTGTCAGAGCATTATATAGTCCATCTTCGCCATCAAAACTTGTATCAACTTCATATTTTTCTTTGCGAAGTTTTGTAGCAATAATATCTGCAATTGCTTCTTCATCTTCTACAACTAAAATTCTCATTTTACCACCTTCAATTTGCTTATATTATATAATATTTTTACGATTTAAACCAGAAATTATTAAAATCATATTTCAACACTCTATATACCATATACTTATTCATTTTTGCTTGATACTTTTTAATTAAATTATGATCTTCATCATATTCAGCAAATATTCCTGCTGTTCCTGAATCTACCAAAATATTTCCATTAGATAGACTTTGGATACTACTAACAATTCCTGAATATTCAACATCAAAGCTATCTACAAGTTCAAAAGTTCTGTCATTTTCATTTACTTTATACACATAGTAATAAGAGTTATCTCCTTGGAATGGATTATGATTTGTAATTCCTATTTTTTCATAATCAAAATTTGGTTGACTATTAGAAACTCCATAATTATTATTAAAGAATTTCAAATAATAGATCCCCTCTTCTTCTCCTTCTTCATATCTTACACTATGTTGACCAGCATGAATTTTAAAATCACCTAATTGAGTAAACACTAAATTTTCAAAATCAGTATCTTTCCAAAATTCATTATTACTTAAAATAAATTCAATTTTAGGATCTGTTAATATATTAGATACTTTTAATATAGAAGATGTTTCTCTACTACTTAAAAATACATCTTTATCTACATATTCAATAGAATTTAAATGCAACCAATCTAATCCATCTTCTCCTTCATCTCTTTGACTCTCTGTATCTAACTTGCAAGTTTCTACGTACTCTTTAAAGATATCCTCAAAATCCACTAACTCTGTAACCTTTCCTGTTTCTTTATCAATTTTGATTATACAATCTTCTTCTGTATCTTTCTTTGTGTTATTTGCTAAAACAAGGAAATCCCCATTTTCATCAAATGTATAATCATGATGAAGTTGATAGTTACCAGTACGATAAATTCTAGTAACTTGACCTAAATTGTTTACTTCTGCAATTTTCGTTTGAGAGATACTAAAGTACATTTTATCCTGGTCAAAAAGGATCGCATGAGCTCGATATCCAATAATAGGTATTTCGCTTCTCATGATTCCTTCATTATCATATAGTGCTACATAATCTTGTTCATCAGAATCATTTCCAAGCATTGCATATAGACCATTATCTAGTTCTTTTTCACTACTTCCCTCTGTTACTTTTAATTTTTCTTCTCCCGTTACTTTAATATCGCTTAAATCAATATCAAAATTATATGTTTTAGGACCATCATCCGTAGAAATTTCTATTTCAATTTTATTCTTATTTTCTGCTGTTAATCCTATCATTTGATAAGCACTTTTATTTTCCTTTTCAGATAATGTTTTGCTAAAATCATTTATGCTTTTATCTGATGATGTAATAGTATATTTTATATCATTAAAATCTTCACTATTTTTAAAATAAACATTAAAACTAAGTTCATTTGTCCCATAAGGATTATAAATCACTACATATTCAGACTTTAATGAGGTGATTAGTTCATCAATCTTATCATTTATAATTGTTTGAAAATTCATATCATAGATTGAAATATTTTTATTTTTAAAAACTTTATAAATATTTTCACCCAATGTGTTATCAATTTCTATTGATACATTTTGTTTAATCCAATTTATATCTTTTAAATTTTCACTCATAATCTTTTTATCCAATATAAGAGTTAATATTATTAAAACTGTTATCAATGATATGACTTTTAAAATTCCTATTATTTTTTCTTTTGTTATTATTTTTTTCTTTTTCATTTTTCTCCTCCAATATTATAGTTTTCTTAAATCTCTTATTCTTTTGACCTTGCCATTCTGCTTTTTTACAAATATCAATTATCATTTTATTTCGAGTTCTTAAATCTTGCTTTGTCAGTAATGGTAATTTTGTAATATCTGTTATTTTCCTTATTGAAGATAAATCTACATCATTTTCTGTGATTTTTTCCTGATAGTGTTTATTATTATCATATAAATAATCAAGTTGTTTCTTGAAGCGAGATAGATTCTTTTTTTGGTAATTTAACGCATTTATAGTCATATTTTTTTTCTCCTAATAATCTAATTTTCTTTATAATAAAATGAATCATTAAACAAATAACAATAGTACTTATATAAAGAATTAAAGTGCCTATGAAATCATTATTTAAAAATAATTTAAAATATTTTATTGTTTTTAATAAAACTCCATGAACCAAATAAATTGTTAAAGAATGCTCTCCTATTTTTGCAAAGAACAATTTTTTATGAGGCATCATATTAAAAAGAAATACACTGTAAATAATTGAAAAAATATAGAGTAATATTCTCTTTAAAAAGCAAATAATAGGAGTTGAATAGGCATAATAGTTATATTTCATATAAGTATCTTTAAACAAAAAGAAATGTTGATGGAATAGGAACCAAATTGTAATTACCAGTACAAGAGCAATTGACACTTTTTTATACTTTTTAACTCTGTCAAATAATTTTATCTCTTCCTGATAATAACCAATTATAAAAAATGGTAAAAATGCTAGTGTTCTTGTGATTGAAAGTGTGTTAGTAACAAATGGTATAAAGCCAGAAAATAAGGCAATTAAAACGGAGATCAAAATCATTTTTTTATAAGAGTTTTTTCTTAGCATATATTCTACAAGATATAATTCAGCACTTGTTAGCAAATACCATAAGGTAAATCTTGGAATAAAAATACTCTTTCTAGGACTAATTATTTTTAAACAATATGCATAATAAAGACTGATTGTAATTTGTGCAAAAACATAGATAATAAACATTTTCTTAGCTCTTGTAATCGGTTCTTTTTTACTTTTTCTAGAAAACATTCCTGTAATGATTAAAAAAATAGGAATCATAAAAAAGGAACATATCTTAAAAATACTACCATCATAATTATAGTAATCAGAGGATATTGTCAACGTATGTCCTAAAACAACAATCATGGTTAATAATCCTTTTAAATTGTCATAATAAAAAATTCTTTTCATCATCGAAGATCATAACAGCTTAATATTAAAGAAACATTAAAGATTTAAACGCAAAAAAAGAAAGTCATTCAATATTCCTTTCTTCTTTATAATTTGTTCTTTTTTGTTAATCATTCTTTTAAATCATCATAATTACCAATATATTTATCAATTTTTTTCTCCTTAATTTCAAATGTATTTTGAGCTAGTTTATTGATAAAATATCTATCATGAGAAATAAATAGTAATGTTCCATTATATTCTTTTAAGGCATCTTCTAGCATTTCCTTGGTATCTATATCAATATGATTTGTTGGTTCATCGAGTATTAAAAAATTGGCATTTTTTTGAATTAGTTCAAATAATTTTAAGCGAACTTTTTCCCCACCTGATAATGATTTAATCTTTTTAAAAACATTATCTTCATAGAATAGGAATTTGGCTAAACTAGCTCTTAGATGTGTTTCAGTTCCGTTATAGAACTTTCTAGCTGTGTCTATGATAGTAGCTTCTTCCTCTTCAAAGTGTATTTCTTGTGGCAAATAACCGATTAATACATTACTTCCTAATTTTATTTGTCCATCTAATATTTTTGCATCTGATCTATCTAATATCATTTTAATTAAAGTAGATTTTCCACTACCATTTTTTCCTATTAGGCAATCTTTTTCGCCAAAAGTAATATGCATATTTGCACCATCAAACAATACTTTATCACCAATTAGGGCACTTAACTTTTCTATAATTAAAACATCTTTTCCACTTCTTTTATTAATTTGAAAGTCTAGTGGAATTTCTTTTTTTTCTTCAGGCTTATCTAATAATTCTAATTTATCTAATCTTTTTTTAATACTCGCGGCACGTTTGAAAAATGCTTCACCACCTGGAAAGGCTAATCTTCCAAACTCTTGCAGTTTTTTTATCGAAGCTTTCATGGCAACAATTTGTTTTTGTTGATCTTTAAAATCTTCAAACTCAGCCATTATTCTTCTTTCATTTTCTTCCAAATAATAAGAATAATTTCCAAAAAAGATTTCTGATTTTCCTCGATCAATTAATACTGTTTTATTGGTTACTTGATCTAAAAAATATCTATCATGAGAACTTATCAAAATACTACCTTTATAAGTTTTTAAATACTCTTCTAACCATTCCAAAGTATTCATGTCTAAGTGATTTGTTGGTTCATCTAATAATAAAATTGATGGTTCGCTTAATATGAGTTTTGCAAAAGAGACAATAGTTTTTTCCCCACCAGATAATGTAGAAAACTTTCTTTCCAACATTTTATCAGATATTTTAAAACCGTTGCATACTTTATTTACATCAGATTCAAATCTATAACCACCTATTTTTTCAAATAGTTCCTGCAATTCACCATACTTTTTTAATAAACTTTCTAATTGTTCTGGATTAGCCGTTGCCATTTTTTCTTCTAGCCTTCTTAGTTTAGATTCTATATCTAATATTTTTGCTTTTCCTTGAATAATTATTTCTCTTACTGTTAAATCTTCATTGTATTTCGGTGGTATTTGTGATAAGAAACCAATTGTAGCATCTTTTCTAATTGATATTTGCCCTGAATTAGGACTTTCTTCACCTATTATGAGTTTAAAAATGGTTGTTTTACCTGAACCATTTGGTCCAATTAATGATACTCTTTCACCCGTATTTAATTCTAAATCAAAACCATTTAATACATTTTTAAAGCCGAAATTTTTTACAATATTATTCAAACTTAGTTCTGTCATATTATCACACCTTACCTGAATGTTTATTATATGCTAAAATGGTTAACTGTCGATTTTCACATTGCCTCCAATCACTTTTTTATATATTCTATTTTTATTTATTTTTCTAAATCAAAACCTAGTAATTCAGAAATTCCTAGCAAGTAAATTGCAACATCTGCAAGTTTGCTACCTAAATCATTTTTCTTTTTTTAATATGCTTCATATGCTTCTGCTACCTCTCTATAAAGTAAACAAAATTCTTTAGCTATATCAGTTGTATTAAAGCCATGATTAATCTTATTTTGGATTATTTCTTCTTGGGTTTTTATATTCATTTTATTTCTCTTTTCTCAAATAACTTAATCAATTAATATACTGAACAATTTCTAAATTGACATGTATATCAATTTAATCCATAAATATTATATCGAAATTTCAAATAATCGGTAAAAAGTAATAAATAAATAAATTATTTTTCTTTATATTTAATAAAAATTTTAGATTGACTATCTTTAAAAGATGATTTTAGAGCATTTATATCAATATCATGAACATTGCCAATTAATTTTTTTCCTTCTGCATTTGGTACAAATAACATTCCGTTAAAATCTACATTTAAGTATCCTTCCATCATTGAAAGTGTTCTAATAGGGGGAATAATTTTTCCACTATAAACATTTGAATATTTTCCATTATTAATATCATCTATTATTCTTATTACAGTTGTTTCATCTAATTCATAATTATCTTTTACATCATATGCATTTCTGAACGGAAAATATCTTCCTACACGCACTGAATTAACATTAGTAGCAGATGCAAATTTTAATAGGTTTTCTAATTCATTATAATTTTGTTTAGTCATAATAATGCTTAATCTAACATTTAATCCATAATTAACAGCTTTTCTAATATTAATTAATACTTGATCTAGCAGGTCTATTCCGCGCATTTGTGCATAAATATCGTGGTTTAAAGATGGAATACTTATATCTAAACATTGAATTTTGTTTTTTAAAAATAACCACTTATCTTGAGTTATAATAGTTGCTGCATTAGTAGATAAAGATATATATGGTTCTTCATTAACCTCATGATATTTTTTAATAATTAATGTTATTTTTTCCTTTAAAAGTGCATCCATTAAAGGTTCTCCACCACCAATAACTAATCTTTCTGGTAATAATTTACCAATAAAATCTATAATTTCTAAATAATGGTCTTGTTTCATCACTCCATTATCATTGGAAATACAATATGGGCATTTCAACAAACAATCGCTTGTACTTTCATAACATAAATTTTTCATCATTTTTCCCTTTCCTTACTTAATGCATATTAGAAACCAATATGTAAGTGCGTTTATTTTAAAAATCGATCTCAAATAATTTAAAAAGTCTGAGTTTTGTATCCATCTGGTGCGTTTGTAAAAGTGGTCTTGCACCTTATAGTCCAATTCATCATATTTAATAAATTAATTGTAACGTTTTAAATGGATAAGTTCAATATAATTATTAAAAATTTTAATTTCCGTTAATTTATTTTTCTTGAATTTTTTCAAGTATTTTCATTTCTGTAATAATTGCTTTTCTCTGTTTTATTATTTTGTTGTATTTTTCCATTAAATCTTCCATAAGAAACCTCTTCATATAAATATTGTACCAAATTTCTGACGAAAAGTCTTTAACTTTGGCAAAAAAATATTGCAAAATAAAAAGTGTTGGATTATTA
>CANQFO010000051.1 GCA_947599755.1 uncultured Bacilli bacterium | reverse complement strand
GGTACACTAAATTTATAACATATTTCTTATGCAAGAAATATGCCATAAATTTCTTAACAGTATATCATATATTTATTTTGTTTTATTCTTTTCTTCTCATTTTGTCTGTTTTATTTGATAAAATTTCTTATTTCTTCTAGTAATTCTTTTTTTAATTCTTGATCTTTAGATTTTAAAAATCCATGATTTGCAAAAGGAATTTCTATATATTTAATATTTTGTTTTTGTTTTTTCTGTTGATTAAAATATTTTTTAATCTCTTCTTTTAGGGGATCAGTGCTTCCTGTAATGATTAATGTATTTGGAAAGATTTTCTCTTCTTTCATTTGCAATGATCTTAGAGCGAAATGTCCTTTTTTTCCTTTTAATCCGTTGTTAAAATAATTTTTTAAGCGATTAATGGTTAATTCATCTATTTTATTATTTTCTGTTATTATTTGATGTTTATTTGATTTTAATGATTTTATTCCAATTACTGGATATAATAAAATTTCTTTTTCGATTTTTGGAGTTTGTTTTTTCTGTGCAATGAAATTTGTAGCAATTAAGGCTGATGCTCCGGTGGAATCTCCTATTAATGTAATGTCTTTTTCTTTGATATTTAATTTGATTAATTCTTGATATAAATAATTGATTGTTTGATAGCAATCTTGATAAAATTTGATTAATTTTCCAGGTTCTATATTTTTATAATCTAAGGCAATGATCATTTTATTTAAAGATATTGCTAATTCTTTACAAATGGTTGCATATTGTCTTTGACATTGCGTGATGGTGCTATCTCCATGAACAAAAATAATGATTGAAGTAAGATTTGATACTTTGTTAGGATAAAATATTTGTAAGGGAATTAATTCTTCTTTTATTATAATTTTATAATTTGAAATATTTTTTTTGGAAATTGTAGGATGAACAATATCTTTTAAATTTCTATATAATCTATATTTTTCTATTTGATCAAAATTCGTATTATGCATCTTATCACCAGTATTAGCATATCATAAAAACAAAGCTTTTCGAAAAGAAAACTTTATTTAGTTGACACTATTTATTCTTTACTTTGTAAATTCTTTTGAATTAAATTTTCTATTTCATGAAAAAGTTTTTGATTTTCTGTTTCTAAATCTTTTTTTATTTGATATGGTTTTCCAAACCTAATTGTTAGATCTTTACTGCGAAAACAATATTTTCCAGTTATTCCGAAAGGAACAATTGTACTTCCTGTTTTATTTGCTAGGGAAACAGCTCCATATTTAAATGGAAGTAAAGTTTTTTTTGTTTTGTTTCTTGTTCCTTCTGGAAATATTCCTAGTGCATATCCTTGATTTAGTACTTTTAATGCTTGCTTTGTTGCATTAGGATCTTTTTTGGAACGGTTTACGGGGATACAACCAACAAATTTAAAAAACCATGCCATTTTTCCTTCAAAATATTCTTTTTTGGCCATATAATGAATTGGTCTTTTGGTTGCTAAAATAGCTAAACATTGATCATACAAGTGTTTATGATTTCCAGCAATAATGATTGGTCCTTCTTTGGGGATATTTTCTTTTCCAATTATTTTTGGATGATAGTAAAATTTGAATATCCATCCCAATATTGGTTTTAATAGGCGATATCCATACATTTTATCTTTTTTCATTTTGATTTTCCTCAATACTTTCTCTTTGTAGTTTTTTAAAATCTACTTTTCCAATTAATGTTTTGGGAAGACTTTTACGAAATTCAAATTCATAAGGAATAGAATATGTTGCTAAATTTTTTTTACAATAATCCTTAATGCTTTTTTTGACGGTTAAGGGATTGCAATCGTTTCTTAACACAATATAGGCTTTTGGTACTTCTATCTTATATGGATGAGGAATTCCTATTACACTACATTGTAAGACATCTGGGTGTTGTTCAATTACTTCTTCAATATGTGAGGGATAAACATTATATCCACTTGTAATAATCATTCTTTTTATTCGTTGGCGATAATAGATAATTCCTTCTTCTGTCATCATTCCCATATCCCCTGTATGTAACCAGACTGCGCCATCTTTATGAATTTGTAACATGGCATTGGTTTCTTTTTCATTATCTAAATATCCTAACATTACTGTAGGTCCACTTATACAGATTTCTCCATCCTCTCCATATGGAAGTTCTTCTTGTGTACCTCTTTGTACAATTTTTATATAGTTTCCTGGAAAAGGAATACCAATACTTCCTTCTCGATAGCATTCATCATATGATAGAGCAACTGCTGCTAATGATTCGGTCATTCCAAATCCTTGACTAATTGGAATATTGCAATTATGTTCTCTTAAAAAAACATTGATTCTTCTGGATAGACTTTCTGATAAACTGTCTCCTCCTGAAATGATATATTTAATTTTTCTTAAATCTAATTGATCGTTTTTGGTGTTTGCTAATGCTTCATATAATGTTGGTACACCAAATAAAATATTTGGTTTTTGCTTTTCTAATAATTTGTCAAATTTTTTTGCATCAAACTGGGGAACTAAACATACAACACAACCTAATACGAATGGAGTATTGATGGATACTCCTAAACCAAAGCCATGAAATATTGGCATAATTGCTAATACCCTGTCTCCTTTTTCTACTCTTTTAAACACAATTTTTGCTTGCTCTGATAAAGCATTAAAATTTCCATTGGATAAAACAATTCCTTTCGGATTTCCTGTTGTTCCTCCACTATGTAATATTACCGCAGGATTTTCTTTGGAAATTTTGGTCGTTATTTCTTGATTGTAATGTTTTTCTTTTTTTAAAAAATCTTTCCAATATATGTAGGCTTCTGTTTTTTTAGGACGTTTTACTTTATATCCTTGCGTTAATTGATAACCAAGACTTATTAAAAAAGGCATAGAATCTTTTGCTGATATTACAATTGTTTTATATACATCTGTTTGATTTATAATATTTTTTACTTTTTCATAGCAAATATCAATCATAATTAGCATTACGCTGTGAGTTGAAGTTAAATATTCTTTGATTTCTTCTTCTCCAGATAAAGGATGAATCATATTAGCGATTGCTCCTATTTTATTAATTGCATAAAAAGAAACTATGGCTTCTGGAGTATTTGGCATGCAAATTGTTACCACATCCATTGGACGGATTCCTTGGCTTTTCAATGCTTTTGCGGCTTTATCCACTTGTTCTAGAAAAGTTTTATACGTTATGGTTTTTCCATAATAGTCAATTGCTGTTAACTCTTGATTTTCTATGGCACTTCTTCTAAACATTTCATAAATAGATATATCTTCTACTTTTATTTTTAAGTCCTTCTTGTGATAAAATTTTTTCCATGGTACTTTAATTACTTTTTGTTTTAATTTACTTATTATATTCATGATATTCCTCCAATTTTTTACTGATTTTATTCATTAAATTCTGATTTTCTTTTTCTAAATCTTTTTGAATTTTTTGTGGAGGTAAAAATTCTAGTTGAATTCTTTTTCTTAACATATGATATTTTCCTGTAATAACGAAAGGAACTAGAGGACAATTACTGTCTTTACTCATTTTTACGGCACCAATTTTAAATGGTAATATCAGTTGGTTGGTTCGATTAATGGTTCCTTCTGGGAATATACCAATGATTTGATTCTTTTCTAATTCTTTTGTTGCTTGTTGTAAAACATTTTTATCATGAATTTTTCGATTTACTGGAATACATCCCATTCCTTTTACTATTCCTTTTGTTATTCCATGAAATAATTCCTCTTTTGCTAAAAAATGGATTTCTTTTGGCACTACGGCAATTAACATGATTGGATCTAACCATTTTGTATGATTACCTGCTAAAACAAAAGCTGTATTTTTTGGGATATTTTCTTTTCCGATTACTGTTGGACGATAGCATACATAAAATAAAAATTTTACTACTGGTTGAATTATGTGATAAAATTTCTTTTCCATGTTTTAAAATTCATCATTTTCTATTAATGAGTCTAAAATGATTACTTCTCCTTTATTTGATTTATGATTATTTAAATGATTTAATTTTATTTGATGTTTTACTTCTTTTGCTACTCCTTTTGAGCCATCTAATATCATTGCTTTTGGGAAAAGTCTTTGAATTTGTTTTTTTATTAACGAGTAATGGGTACATCCTAATACAATGGAATCTATTTTTTCTTTTTTATATTTATCTAGAAGATGGTGAAGGTTTTGTTCTATTTCTTGTTCTTCTCCTTTTTCTATCATTTCGGCAAGATTTTTACATGGTAATAATTCAATCTTTTGACTTTGATTTTTGTATTGATCTAATAGTTCTTTTACCCGCTCTGATTGAATGGTTGCAGGAGTAGCCATAATGATTGTATGTTGACATTTTTTATCATAGGCTATTTTAATTGCTGGTACTGTACCAATAAATATTATATCTGGATATTTGCTTTGTAATTTTTTCATGCACCGTGTAGTAGCAGTATTACAAGCAATGACTATAATTTTACAACCTTTTCGTTGAAAAAATTCGACAATTTCACTTGTTATTTGAAGTAATTTTTCTTCTGTTTTATTTCCGTAGGGATGATTTTTTTTGTCTCCATAATAGAGAAAATTTTGATTGGGTAATTCTTTTTGTAATTCTTCTAAAATTGATAATCCACCAATTCCAGAGTCAAAAACACCAATTCTATTCATGTTTCCCTCCTTTATTTTGATCATATCATAATTTATTCAATAAAGAAAGTTGTTTCATCTGCAAATACATAATTTGTTTTATACTTTAATTGACGAATTAAACGAAACATTGCTTCATCTTTTTTTTTCGCTTCAATCATTATATCTACTTTTTTTGTATAGGACTTTATTGTTTCTAAAAAGTGAATAAAAGCATCTGGATCAATGTAGTCATGATGAGATCTTATTTCACTTGGTTTTCTATTTTTGGGCGAAGAAAAATGCATTTTTGGAATTTTTCCTTTCCAGGTTGCTATTACTTGAGGAAGAAATTCTTCTTCTGTTAATGTGCCTTTATTACATAAATGATGATGATAGTCTAAAACAATGGGTATATTTAGGCGATTTGATATTTCTATACAATCATCAATAGTAAAAACTTTATCATCATTTTCAATTGCTATGGCTTTTTGAATTTTCTTTTCTAATTGGTGAAAAGAATTGCAAAATCTAGTTATGGCTGCTTTTTTTCCTCCTGATAGACTTCCTATGTGTAAAACTAATATTTTTTCTTTTATTCCTAGGGCTTCCAAAATACGATAATGATACTTTAGTATTTCTATACTTTGATTTACGACTTCTTTTTTTATACTATTTAAGACACAATATTCATTTGGATGAAAATCTATGCGTATTTTTGTTTTGATTATTTGTTCTTTTATTTTTTGGTACTCTTCTTGATAAGGAGTAATATAGTCCAATATGACTTCTTTTTTGGTTGCTAGTGGTACTAAATTAGAAGACATTCTGTAAAAATGAATATTATTTTTTTCATTATATTTTAATAATTCATAAAGTGATAAAAAATTAGACCGAATAATTCTGTCTAATTTCTTTTCATCTTTTTCTTTGCAATAGTTTGTATAGGTATAACTGCTTGATGTGGTTATGTTTACTGTTTCACTAATACAAGCATATCCTAGACGTACGTTCATTTTTGATCACCATTATTAGAATGTTCATCTGTACTTTTTTTCATTCTTTTTTTCTTGATTTTTCATTACTTTTTCTTCTAGCATTGTGATAATTGCATCAATAATTTGTTGTTTTCCTTGTTCCCTTTTTTCTCCTGTTATTGTAATTTGTTGGTGAAAATATTTCTCTTTTTCTTGATCAAAAATACTGATATATACTATATTATCTTGTCCAAATAGATTTCTTTTATCTATTGTATTTAGTTTCCCTGTAACTCCTATTCCGTAAGTACTATTTGTATATTTACTAATCTGATAACTCATTTCATCAGCTGTTTCTTGACTATATACACTATATTGATCAATGATTTCTTTTTTTACTCCCATTTTTATTTTATATTCATTTGAATAAGTTACTGCACTAAAGTTTAGTACTTCACTAGCACCTGGAATATTTGTTAAAGCATTTACTACTCCGCCTCCAGTACAAGACTCCATTGTTGAGATTGTTTTTTTCTCTTTTGTTAATTGTTTGATGATTTTTTCAAAAGTCACTTTATTCCTTCTTTCTCTACTGAATTTTCTTTATATACAAATAAAACTAAGATTTTTCTTAGTTTACCTTGTTTTTCCTTTGGTAGGAATGTTTAAGCATTGATAAAATTCATCTAATGAATAAACTGATTTATCGTCAATATATTCTCCATTTCTATATGCTTCTCCTTGAAAATAGGTATTTTCTCTATCCATTATGTTTTTCCATTCAGTGTAATGGCTTTGTAAATACTCTTTAGTTTTTTCTGATAAATTTTCAGGAGCTTGAATTGTATAAAGATATACTTCTTCTCCTGATGTTATTTTATTACTTCCATTTAAAATAAATGTTAATCCATATGATGTCATATCAAATATTTGTTTTGCTAAAGATTCATTTTTATCATATGGATATCCTATTGCTTGAAACCAATCAGTTGATACAATTTCATTTACAAAGGATGGGTCGTGATAATTTTCTGATTCTAAATCTTTTACATGACTTAGTTTTTTTATTCCAAATGGATGTTCTAATCCGTCTGGTGTGATTACCATTCCTAATACTTCTTCTATTGACATTATTTTAGCCTCCTTATTTTTTTTGTTGATTTTATGTGTTCTCCTATGATGTCTGATACTTCGAGAATTGTGACAAAGGCGCTTTCATCCATTTCTTCTATAATTCTTCTTAATTCAAATATTTCCATTCTTGTAATTACACAGTATAAAACTTCCTTTTCTCCACTAATTAGTCCTTTTCCTTTAATTGTTGTGGTAGTTCTTCCTAGACGCTTATATATTTCTTTAGATAAAGATGTTGCTTTTTCGGTAATAATTAGTGCTGCTTTAGCCTGTTCTAATCCTTCTGATACAAAATCTGTTACTTTAAAAGTAATTACATAAGTTAATAATGAATACATAGCTCGATCAAGTCCAAATATAAATCCTGCTATTCCATATATAATCAAATTAAAGAATAAAACAATTTGTCCTACTGATAAATTTAATTCTTTACTTAATACTATTGCTACTGATTCTGTTCCATCTATACAGCTACCAAAGTGAATAATTAATCCAACTCCTATTCCTAATAATGCTCCACCATAAATTGTTGCGAGCAAAACTTCTTCTGTCATTGGATCAAATAGTTCAAAAAAGGATAAAGATAGGGAAAATATTATCATGCAATAGATTGTTCTAAATAAGAAACTTTTTCCTAAATGTTTATATCCTATATAGATTAGTGGAATATTTAAAACTAGTACTAAAGTACTTAATGACATCTTGGTCATTTTTGATATAATGATAGCAATTCCTGTTACTCCACCATCTAATATTGTATTGGGAATTAAGAATGTATTTAGAGCAAAAGCAGAAAGAATTGATCCTACTGTTAATAAAAATAAGGATAGAAAATCAAAAAATGATCTATTCTTTGTCTTTGCCAGATGAATCACCCCTCTCATGATAAGTATACTCAAATCCATCTTTTTGCGCAAGTAAAATATAGTTTTATTCGCCTAGTTTTATGCTTGAGAAAAATTTATAGTAGCTATTGCATTAGAAAAAG
>CANQFO010000050.1 GCA_947599755.1 uncultured Bacilli bacterium | reverse complement strand
TATTTTCTGATTTTTCAAGTCAAATTAATTTGCAAAAAATTTCTATTTTTAAGTTAAATTAATTTACAAGTTTATACTTGAAATTAAAAATTATAAATTAAACAAAATTAAATGTTATTGTTTTTACACTTTATATTATTCTATACATCATAATTTTAATCATTTAATTTTTGTGATAATTCTATTCTATTTTCTTGTTACTTTAAATTTTTAATCGATAAAAAACAGTCTAATAACAGACTGCTCATGAAACAATAATAATCAAACTATGAACGAGAAATAACATCACAAATTAAATTAGAAATCTCCGTTGGATTATCAATAGGAAGACCAGCAATCATTCTAGCTTCGCTATATAATATCTTAGTATAGTGTTCAAAAGTTTCTTTATCTTTTTCATATAACTCTTTTATTTTCTTAGCAATTGGGTGTTTTTCATTAATTTCAAGAACCATTTCTGCTTTTATTCCTGTTTGATTCGGCATTGCATCAAATACTTTTTGCATTTCAATAGAAACATCACCTTTAGTTGTTAAACAAACAGGATGAGTCTTTAATTTATTCGTAAATCTTACTTCAGAAACTTCTCCAATAGATTCCTTCATTGCTTCTAATAATTCTTTTTTCTCTTCATTTACTTTTTTAATATTTTCTTTTTCTTCATCACTTTCTAAATCCAAATCTCCATTTTCTACATTAGCAAATTTCTTTCCTTCATACTCAGAAATTGCAGTAATAGCAAATTCATCAACATAATCAGTCAAATATAAAATATCATAATTTTTATCTCTTACTTGTTCAACTTGTGGTAAATTATTAACCTTAGTAATAGAAGAACCTGATGCATAATAAATTTTTTCCTGATCAGCTGGCATAGAAGAAACATATTCAGAAAGAGTAATTAATTTTTCTTCTTTAGCAGAATAAAACATTAGTAAATCTTTTAATTTATCTTTATCCGTTCCAAAATGATTATAAACACCATATTTCAATTGAACACCAAAGGTTTGAAAGAAAGAAATATATTTTTCTCGATCATTTTTCAACATATCAGAAAGCTCTTTACAAATTTTATTATCAATATTCTTAGCAATTAATTTTAAATTATGAGATTCCTGTAAAATTTCTCGAGAAATATTTAAAGATAAATCTTCACTATCTACAACACCTTTAACAAAACTAAAATAATCAGGTAACAAATCACCACATTTTTCCATAATTAAAACACCATTAGAATACAAACTTAGCCCTTTTTCATATTCTTGATTATAATAATCAAAAGGTGCATGACTAGGGATAAAAAGTAATGATCGATAAGAACACATTCCTTCAACTGAAGAAGAAATAACTTTTAATGGTTTATCATAATCACTAAACTTATCCATATAAAAATTATCATAATCTTCATCTTTTACATCATTCTTATTCTTTTTCCATATAGGAACCATACTATTTAATGTTTCAGTTTCTAAAACATCTTCATATTCTTTCTTTTTTTCATCCTTTAAATGATGATGCATAACCTCCATCTGAATAGGAAAACGAATATAATCAGAGTATTTCTTTACTAAATTTTTTAATTCATATTCATCTAAATACTGACTATAATTATCTTCCTCCGTATCCTCTTTAAGAGAAAGAACAATTTCTGTTCCAATATCTTTTTTCTTTGCTTTTTTAATCGTATAGCCATCTGCTCCTTCACTTTCCCAAACATAGCTATCTTCACTATCAATGGACTTAGAAGTAACAGTAATCTTATTAGATACCATAAATGCAGAATAAAAACCTACTCCAAATTGACCAATAATATCAATTTTTTCTTCCTTAGTCATATTCTCTTTAAAAGCAAGAGAACCACTCTTAGCAATCGTACCTAAATTACTTTCAAGTTCCTCCTTAGTCATTCCACAACCAGTATCAGAAATGGTAATAGCACGTTTTTCTTTATCATAAGATAAATGAATTGCTAAATCTTCACTATTTACTTTAACTTTCTTATCCGTTAAAGAACGATAATATAACTTATCCAAAGCATCACTACTATTAGAAATTAATTCTCTTAAAAATATATCCTTATTCGTATAAATAGAATTAATCATTAAATCTAAAAGTCTCTTAGATTCTGACTTAAACTCCTTTTTTTCCATATCATCATCTCCTTAAAATTTGATTACAGTTTACTTATAACACTATTTTTAGCAGTTGTCAATAACGAGTGCTAGTTTTTTTAAAAATTAAAAAAACCTATCAACTCAAATTTATGCTATAATATATATAGAAAACAACAAGTAGTAAAAAAAACTACAGAGTTTAGGAGGGCTATATGTATAAAATAAATGACTATTTAGTATATGGAAAAGATGTTTGCAAAGTATGTGAAATTGAAGAAAAAAAATTTAATAATGAAGACTATTATCTATTAAGACCAATAAAAGATCCAACACTAAAAATTGAAATTCCTATTACAAATAAAAATAACAAAATAAGAGATTTAATCAGTAAAGAAGAATTAGAAAATTTACTAAATGAAATTCCAAAAATTGAAACCATAAAAACAAATGAAAAATTTTTAGAATCAGAATATAAACAATTACTATCAACTGGTTCTCACAAAGATTTAATTAAGATTATAAAAACAACTTATCTAAGAAATCAAAAACGTCTAGAAAACAATAAAAAGAAAACAGAAAAAGATACAACATATTTTGAATTAGCAGAACAATATTTATATAATGAATTTTCCATTGTCCTAGGATATGATTATGATCAAACAAAAGACTACATTAGAAAAAGAGTATCAGATTTAGTAGAAAGTAATTAATCAAAAACTACCTAATCACAATAAATTACTTGTTGAATTCCAACAAGTTTTTCTTTTGAACAATTCCTAGAAGAAATATTCAAACCTTCATTAATACCTGCTAATTCATTTTTCACCATAATAAATTATCATGTCACAAAAAAAAAGGAAATAATTAATTTCCCTTAGACAACTCAACAATTCGATTCCAAGTAGCTGGACCAACCACACCATTAACTGGTAACTGATTATCTTTTTGAATTGCTAATACAGATTCTTCTGTTAACCGATCATAATTACCATTTACTACAACTCCTGGAATATCAATTCTTTTTTCACAAATTAAATACAAAAATTTTTGTAAGTTCACTATATCTTCTCCAGTCATTCCCAAAGATAAATCCCTGCCTGGATAAAATTCATTCACATTACATAAACATATTGTAGGAACAACAGCAACACTTTGTGCATATGCCTCTCGAATAGCTTTCCAAGTATTAGCATCAACCACTCCTGTTGCATCAATTCCATACTTATTTTGGAAAGCAATTACCATCTCTTTCGTATCTTCCGTAAATGTATCACTATTCAAATCTAAAAAAGGAATATCCGGATCAAAATAAGCAATAAAATTAAGATAATAATTTAAAGAATTTAACGCTATTCCTGTATCTCCTAATTGAAGAGAGGTATTAAATAAAAGTTCAGCTTCTTCTGCACTAATTCCTTCAGAATACAAATTACTAATATTTTTTACTGCATTATATAAATACTTAATTTTATACCAAGTAGTCTGATCTACAATACCAGTTTGTGTTAAATTAAAAATTTCTTGGAATTTTTTTACTGCATCTTCTGTCTCTACAGTAAAAAATATACTATCATCAGTAATTGCCGGAATAGCCGGATAATTTCTACCAATTCGATTTAACTGCATTTTAATCATTCGAACAAAATCTCCAGAAGTACCAAGTTCAACAGGAAATCCTGGGTAAGTGGAAATATTGGGTTCAACTGGAGCATTATAGATAATGCGAATATCTTCACCATAATAATTCTTTAAAATTTCTAAAGGAGATTTTCCTTGATTTGCTAATGCTACACTTCCCCATTGAGAAAGTCCTTCACAAGTAGTTACTCTTCCATCACAATATTGAGCAAATAAAGGTTGAATTTGTTCTTCTTTTACAATATATTGATTAAAAAAATCATCTACCACTTGAGAAATCCGTTCAAAAAATTGTTGATTTTCCTGAAAAGCTTGATCATAATTCGGATCACTAGTAATATCAAATCCATATCCTTTAGAAGGATACCATTCATTATAAATTCGATTCAAAGCAAAAGAAATTTCTGCTAATACATTTGCTTTAATCGCATCAATTGGCCAATTTGGATAAAGTTCTGATGATGCAACATTTTTAATATACTCATCAAAAGGAATGGTAATATTATCAGCAGCCTCATCTGGTGCTCCTAAATGAATAGTAATAACTGTAGGAATAATAGGAGTTCTAATTGCCATTTTGTTCTACTCCTTTCAATTCTATCTGAGGAGTCATTCTCACATATTGAATCACTTTCGTATCACCAAACATTGCCACAACATATTTTTTTATTGTTTCATAATCTATATGAATCACAGTCAAATCATAAAGTGTATACTTAGGAACATCTAAAGAAGTTTCACTAGCATTCATAGGAGCTGGTAATAAAATATGATCAATAATTCCACTAGAGTTCGTAACTCCTCTAAAAAATACAACTTGATTATCACCAATGGTCTTAGTAATTAAAACATCGGCATTAGCAATTGGTATTGCTTTATAAGCAGTAAATACTTGAATCTTCAATTCTCCTACACTAGGATTTTCTGAAAGAAAAGAAGAATAAAGTGGAGTTTTTTTAAATTCCTCACTACTCATTAATTTCTGATTCATAATCTATCCTCCTTAATTTTTAATTCTAAAGAAGGAGTTAACTCATTACTAGTAAGATTATTTAATTTTTTGATACTTTCAACCGAAACATCATAATCATTAGCAATTTGATAAAGATTATCTCCTGGTTTTACTGTATACGTAATATACTTAGGAGGAACATAAGAATCTCCATAACAAGTAGAACCCATAGGAATAGCATAATCCGTAGAAGAAATCACTTTTAATTGTTGACCAACGTTAATAATATTATTGGGAAGATCATTAATTTGAATTAATTGATCGATAGACATATTATATTTCTTCGCAATTGAATATAGACTATCTCCAGCTTTTACTGTATAAATCAAATAATCATTATCAAAAGCTTGATCTAAAATTATATTATAAGGAATTTTTAATTGTTGACCAATTTTTAATGTATCTGTGGAGCTTAATTGATTGATTTCTTGAAGTAAATTTACTGTAGTATTATTTGCTTTTGCAATAGAATTTAAACTATCTCCTGGTTTTACTGTATAAATCGTATATCCATAAAATTCATCACTATTATCCTCATCACGAATAGGAATTCTCAACTGCTGGCCAATACTAAGAGAATCACTCTTCAACTGATTAATCTGAATCAAATTAGGAATAGAAACTCCAAATTCTTGGGCAATCGAATATAGACTATCCCCTTTCTTCACCGTATATAAAAGTGTTGTTCCTGCATTAGGAATCATTAACATACTACCTACTTGTAAAGTAGAATTAGAAAGTTTATTTGCTAAAATAATATCATTAATGGATACACCAAATTGCTTACTAATACCATACAAGGTATCCCCGTTTACGCTTTTTATGTAGTATTTTTAAATGTAAATATAATATCTATCCTCTTATCTTGGTAAATATATATTTTTTCAATTAAATTTATTAATAATTCTCTTGTAGATTTTTCAAATGATAAAAACTCTTTTATATATTCTTTTATTTTTTCACTATCTTGTTTTTTATTATCAAATTGTTCATTTTTAAGATTATCAATTTTTTCTTTATTTATAATTATTTCATTTTTAATGCTTTCACTTATTCTCATATATTGTTCTTCATCAATTATTTCTTTTAACATATCCATATAAGATCTATCTAGTTCTTTAGTAAGTTTATTATTTTCTAATTCTAAATTTTCTAACTCTATTTTTATCTTAGTAGAATTATCTTCAAACTCTATATTCTCTAATGCATCACTAATTTTTTTCTTATCTAAATAATTTTTACAGACCTCTCTTACTTTGCTAATTATTACACTCTCTAATACATCATAATTATTTGTGTGAGTTGTACAAACATGATATTTAGAATAAGTCCTATAATAATCACAAGTTGTATAACTTTTTCCTGTTTTATTTTGATATCTTATTGTTATTCGATGTTTACAATCCCCGCAATATAAAAGTCCATCTAATAAGTAAAATCTTTTCTTCTCTGGTCTTTTTACATTTTTAGGAAGTAAACTTTGTACTTGTTCAAAAATATCTCTTTCTATTATAGGTTCATGTGTATTTTCTACAATTATATAATCCGATTTTTTATTTTTAATAACTTTTTTAAGTTTATAATTAATCTTTTTAGTTTTTCCTTGTACTGTATCACCAATATAAATCTGATTTTGTAATATTGATTTTACTGTTGTATCAACCCAAACTCCTTTATCTTGACTAACGCAAGATGAATTAGTACATTTTGTATTCCAAATATAATTATAATAAGATGCTGGTGTTTTAATTTTTCTTTTGGTAAGTTCTTGTGCTATGTAATGATAAGTATTACCTTTAAGAGCTAAATCAAATATAAGTTTTACAACACTAGCTTGTTCTTCATTTATAATCAAATGATTTTTATTATTTGGATCTTTCATATATCCAAATGGACATCTGCCAGATACATATAAACCATCTTTCATTCTTGAATATAGACTCGTTTTTACTTTTTTTGAAATATCTTTAGCATACATATCATTCATTATTGCTTTAAAAGGTGCTATATCATTATTGGTATTGTCTATAAAAGTATCTATTCCATCATTGATAGCAATATATCTTATATTATTATTTGGAAAGTATTTTTCTATTAATTCCCCTGTACCTATATAATCTCTACCTAATCTTGACATATCTTTAGTAATTATCATATTGATTTTACCTATTTCAATGTCTTTAATCATTCTTTTAAAAGCAGGTCTTTCAAAATTGGTTCCTGTGAATCCATCATCAACATATTCATCTATAACATTATAATTATTTTCCTTGATATATTGATTAAGTAAAGCTCTTTGACTAACAATACTATCTGATTCAATATTTCCATCATCTCTTGATAATCTTATATATAGTCCTACATTAAAACTACTATTCCCAATCATTAATTTATACTCCTTTCACTTTGGGAATAATGAGTATGTTTGAATGGTACCTCTTTATTTAAAATATTGCAAATCATATATTGTTTTTCTATTTCTATTTT
Source organism: uncultured Bacilli bacterium (assembly GCA_947599755.1). Taxonomy (GTDB): domain Bacteria; phylum Bacillota_I; class Bacilli_A; order RF39; family UBA660; genus CANQFO01. Next base: position 629 of record CANQFO010000050.1, on the reverse strand, counting down.
TAATACATTAGTTATTATTTCACTTAAAGATTTGCCATTTTCTTTAAATTTTAAATTAACTTTGTATTCAACCATAGAGTTTTATACCTCCAATAAATTCTATGGCTTTAATATAATGTTTAGTAACATTATTTAGTGTATAATTACTACACCAATTAATATTACTTATTATCATAAACCTCCTGATTGTTCATTCCTCGATTAAATATTTTTTCTCTTAAATTAAATCTTCTCATTTATACCATCTCCTTTTCGTGATGCATGATACCTCCACTAAAAAGAAGAGTCAAGTCATTAAGTATAGAAAGTTTTGTCTATCATCCTATAATATTTGCAAATGCATTAATTTCTAAAAGAGCAGGATAAGATGTTTACACATCAATACTAAACTATTCCTTATTTCATAAGAGTTTAGTGTTGTGTAAAACTTATTTCGTACTTACGAAATTCATCCTATTTTGTAGGTTGCTATAAAGGATATAGTAAATAATATCAATACATTCAAACATTAAAAAATCATCCTATCTAATAGATTTTATTAAATTTTATAGAATGATTAAAATATTTCATTTAACTATAAGCATAATATTTTATTGTTTTATTATTAGGGAATGTTATATCTACTTGAT
>CANQFO010000049.1 GCA_947599755.1 uncultured Bacilli bacterium | reverse complement strand
AGTTTACACCCCCCCCCCAAGGTTTTGTCAATCATGCATTTGTTTGTTTTAACGTATAAATTTTTCCACAACTTTCTTTTCCTTCATTACAAATTCCTTTGGTTTCGCAAGTTGGTCCTAATATATGAGCAAAATTTTGGGCTCCTTGTATTTTTTCAATTTGGTGGTGAATACTATTAGCAATTTTTCTGATTTCCCATTGTGCTTTATTGCATTCTCTTAATTCTAATATATGATGTAGTGTTTTCCCATCCATATTGGTTAATCCGTTTACCATATTTCCTCCTAAGATAAAGTAAACTAAATCTTCTTCTCTTATGTGATAATCTTCTTTAAAATGTTGGTACATCATTTCATTTTCTAAAAATATATCTTCATATTTTTTCTTTAGATCTTTTCTTTGTTCAATTTTTGGTGGAATCTTCTTTTGTTTTCGATCAAAGTTTTGAACAAAACTTGGAATTAATAGATTATGTGTTCTGTGTCTTGTTAGATGAGATAATATAGAACATGATATAGGGATTTGTAGTTCAAAATTTACATGTGCTAATTCTTCTTGATCTCCTTCTAAAACTATTTTTTTCATTAATTCTTCTTTGATATTTTCTTGTTCTTTACAGGCTAATTCATAAACTTTTTTTGCATAAGGGTAATCATATTGATATCTTCTCATTATTGCTGTAATTAAGATAGTATCGTCTATATTTGGGGTTGTATTGATCATTTGTACATCATCTATAATTTGATAAGAAGTTGGTTTGATTTTCTCATTTAGATATGCATCTACTTTATCGATTTTTTGATCTTTTTCTTGATCAATTGCTTTGATTAAATAGGGACAATTTATGGAAATAATTTCTTTTAATTGTTCTCCTAATTCTTTTAATTCTTGGATATTTCCTTCTTTTTGCTTGGTTAATTTAACGATTAAATTTTTTATTGCATGAGCATCCATTCCCATAATCATATTCGAATTCAGATTGTAAGGTAGGATAAATCTTGCATCTTCTTTTTTGATTCCTTCTGATAGGAATTCTTCATATTTTTTAAATAAATTTTCTATATATTTTGAAAACTCTTTTTTTATTTGTTCATTGTTTGGGAGAATGTTTCCCTTTTCATCATGAAAATCTGGTATATAATATCCTGCTTTTGAAAAATCTACTTCTCTTCTTGATTTGATTGTAAATGATGCAAATCTTTCGGCGATTAATGTTTGTTCGGCTAGGAAAGATACATCTTTTAGAGCGAATACTAAATAATCATGATCACTTATTGATTCATGTCCCATTGAAATTACTCTTTGAGCATATTTCGTATTTTGTTCTAGTGTTTTCTCTTCACTAATTCCTATAATTTCAAAAACATCTCCTGCAAAACGAGATAATCTTCCTGCAGAGGATACGATTTTACTTCTGTTTTCAATTTCTGCTTCCTTTAACTTTTGGATTATTTCTTGTCTTTCTTTATGATCTTTTATTTTTTCTGTTAATAAATCTTCTATCTTCTTTTCCTCTAATGCTCCTATTAATTTTATTTCCATTTATACTACTCCCTTCACTTTAAGAATATCTTATTTTTATTCTTGTTGCAATTTTTTCTAAAGAAAAAGAAAACTTTTTTTGTTTTCTTTTATTCTACTATTAATTCAATTCTATTTTGTCTTTCCTTATTCAATGTAATTTTATACGTTTTATTTTCTATTTTCTCTTCGGCTTTTGTGATCGAAGCAAAAATATCACTGATTTCTCCATAATCTTCTGAATCAATTGTTTTGGTGTAGACCATCATCGAATAAGTTCCTTTTGGTAGATTGGAAACATCAATTATTTTATCATACCATGCAAATGATTTATCTTTTCCATCTGTTGAGTTTACTTTATAACTTCCTTTATCGGTACTTCCTAGATCGTATTGATATTGTTTATAATTTTCTGTGTTTTCTAAGATTAATTTTCTCGTTATTTTGTTGCTTTCTTTATAAGTACCATCATAATTATATGATGTTCCTACAAGATGTAGTTTCTTGTTTTCGAAGGTCATAGAATCATAATCATTTACCATATTACGGAATGTATTGGCTGTTGATTTTGTGATTAGATTTCCTTCTCTAATATTTAATTCTATTTTTTTTGATTTTAGAGATAATTGAACTTTGAAATTATAGTTTTTGTCTTCTGATTGTTCTCTTTTATCTATTTCTTTATTCATTAAATTGTTTACTACTTGTCTTGTATAAAAATCATCTTTTATGGCTTCCATATATAGATCATAATCACCTGCTGGAATTTCATTCATCTCTACTGTTCCCTTAAACCAAGAATTGGAATAGCTTTTTTCATTTTCACTACCTAAATCATATGGTGTATTTTTTATCCATTTTTCTATTGGAATGGAATATTCTTTTGTGGTTTGTTTATTTTGTAAAATCAATGTATATTTTGTATTTTTTGCATTATTATCTTCATCTAGAATAATTAAATAACCACTGATTGTATAATTTTGTTCTTTTTCCTTCCATTTTAATTCTTCTAAATAGAATTCTCCCTCTTTTGTTTGTAATTTTTTTTCTTCTACGGTTACTTTAATTTCCTTTTCTACACTATTTTTACTTGAGTCTTCTACTTGATAAATTACTTTATATATTCCTGTTTCTTTTGTATTTACTGTGTTTTCTGTAACCTTTATTTGTTTTGTTAGATCTCCATCTTCTGGATCAATGGCACTTACTCCTTTTAATTCATCAAACTCTTCATTTAGATTAATTGTTTTGTCTTCTGCTATGATTTCTGGTTTTTGATCTTTTACTACTTCTACTTTTATTTCTTTGGTTGTTTTTTGATGATAGCTATCTTCTACTTCATAAATTACTTGATATTGTCCAATTTCTTTTGTTTCTACCGTATTTTTTACTACTTTAATTTTTTCTGTTAAATCTCCGTCTTCTTTATCGATAGCAGTTACTCCTTCTTTTTCCTTAAATGTAGTTCCTTTGGTTAATACTTTATCATCAGCAATAATTTCTGGTTTTTCATCTTTTAATACCGTTACTTTAATTTCTTTTCTTGTTGTTTGATGATAACTATCTTCTACTTCATAGATAATTTTGTATATTCCTGGGATATCTTTTTGGACTGTGTTTTCTACTACTTTGACTTTGGCAGTTAGGTCTCCATCTTCATTATCTTTAGCAGATACTTTTTCTTCATAGTCTCTTCCTTGAATGATTTCTATATCTTCTGCAATAATTTCTGGTTTTTGATTTGGTTTTACTTCTACTTTAATTGTTTTTGTAGTTTTTGCATTTTGTGAGTCTGTTACTTCATAGGTTACTTCATAGATTCCTACAGTATCTTTCTTTACTGTATTATTGGTTACTTTTATTTGTTTTGTTAAATCTCCATCTTCTATATCTTTTGCACTTACTCCTTCTAATTCATTAAACTTATCTCCTTGAGTAAGAATTTTATCTGATGCATTAATTGTTGGGGCATTGTTTTCCACAATAGATGTGGATAAAGTGATTGCCACTCCTGGAGCACTAGCCAAGGTCCATCCAAATTCATTTGTTGTTCCACTTAAATCTACTGGTACTTTATACCAAAGATATCCATTGATTGTTTTTTGCTCTAAAACTGGTACATATGAATTGGTATATTGACCACTAATTAGGGTTGCTTTGGTATCTTCTGGAACAGAGTTTACCCAAGTATACTGATTTCCGGCTACTGATACTGTTACTTTTCCGTAATCATTACTGATTAGGGTTAATGCGTCGGCTTTTATCCAATGTTTTTGATCATATTTATAATCTGATGTAACTAAGTAAGATACGGGAAGATGATTTTTATCATATGCTACGCTATATACCATTACATAACGATCTTTTAGTAGACGTTTTCCTGTTTGACTTTGTACGGATGAATCATAATAATATACTGTTTCTTTGTTTGTTTTTCCTACTCTTGGTTTTAGTTCTGTATTTTCGACATATAAGTCATATTCATATTCTTGATCTTGATAATTGGTTACACTATTTGGAGAAATATAGCCTTGTTTTCCTTTGTTAATCTTTTTTACGTAAGCTGCTGGAATATAAACTGATGCATTCCAATTATAATCTCCTGATGTGATTTCATTCCCGTTTTCGTCAATATTTAAATCACTTACTACTTTATACCATGTTGAATTTCCTTCTACTGTTTCTCCTTTTTCTTCTCCAATTATAACTATTCCATCTTCTGCTTCAGGATAAGAATAGATAAGTTTTGACTGGTTATTTGCTTCTTTTCTTGCATTTACTTGTCTTGTTACTACTCCTAATTGATAATAGTTATAATCTTGTAATCCTTTGGCTTTATCTAGTGAATAGTAATTTGCTGCCATTTTTTCACTCCAATATGTATCCGATGCATATTTTACATTCATTCCAATCCATTTATCTCCAAATTGGGGTCCAAAATAGCGCCAATCTCTTGGGTGAGCATAACCATAAGTTATCCATTTTGATGCGTATCCTAGAATACTACTAGCAAATGAGGCATACCAGTTTGCTGCTTGAGTTGGATTGGAATCTACTGCATTTAGTCCAAATCCGTTATTCTTGTTAATAGATAAATTACTTCTACCATTTCCTGTTTCGTTTCTACTTAGACTTAATGCTAAAATAGCATTTACTCCATATTTTTCTTGGGCGTAATAGAAAAAGGTTCCTTTTCCATATAATCTTGAACTACCATTACTACTGGCATTTCCATAAACATCTTGTGTAATTCCTAATGAGTTTCTAATGTATTCATCGATATTAATGCTCGAATAACTTGTTCTGGTATGATTGGATAGATACATATAGTAATTATAATAAGGTTCATTTTTATTTACGGCATGTTCATAAGTATTATTTTTTCTATCCTTAATTAACATTTTTCTGTCTGTATAAAAATAATGACCATCATAGCTATAATATGTTCCTGTATTTATGTTTTCTGGTTTTGGTCCAATGGTACTTCCTGCTGATCCGGAGTATGTATTTTGAATTTTTGCTACATAATTATGACGAATTGAATCGTTTGTTACTGTGTAGCTACTAGATGATTTAACCCAAGTAATGGGAACAATTTCATATGTTGATTTTTGGATCCATCCAGTAAAGTTTCCTGTGGTTACTTTGGCTACCCATGTATTTTTGGCATTAGAATAGGCAGTTTCTAGATGAATTCCATCTACTCCACCATATAGAGAGCCTGTATCCATATAAGTATAAGATGAGCCCGTTAATTCACTATTTGTGTAAAAATAAGTTAGGGTTTCTGGATTGACGCTTAAATCTAATAAAGCAACATTAGCATCAATAATTTGGGTTTTTCCTCCTATTTTCGTCATAATGGCTAAATCATCTGCTCCATTATTTTTCATCCATGATTTTGCACTTTCATAATTTGCATGACAACTTACGGGATCAATTCCACCATCACTATGAAATCCTGCTACTTCGAAATTTCCACAAAGAGATTTATTTTGATAATTTGTTTCTGAATATGCATAGGTATTTTTTATGGTAAATAGAGCTAATATAAAAAGGAAAATTGTATATTTTGTACTTTTTTTCAATTCTACCACCTCATCTATTCTTTCTATTATATTGTAACAAATTTTTCGTCTTTTTTCTTTATATTTTGACAGTTTTTTCTTATTTGACAACATTTTACACGATTGTCATTTTCTTTTTGTCAACTATTCCTAAATCTTGATAATTTTTCCTAAATTAGGTATAATTTATGATAGTGATTCATTTTATTGGAGGAATTTATTTATGACTAAAGAAAAAGAACAAAAAGAAAAATTATCTAAAGGTAAAAAAGCCTTGATTTTGATTTTATTTTTTTTCTCTTTATTTTCTAGTATATTTTTTATTTATGAATTGACTCTTCTTAGTTCTATTGAAAATTTAATTCGGTATATTGTGATGGGATTATTAATTTTCATCGATTTGATTCTTCTTTGTAAGGTACGAGTTGTTTTTCGAAAAAAGAGAAAAAAGAAAAAGAGAAAAAAAGAGAAAAAGGAATCCAAACGAATTGGTTTTATTCTATTTATGATTTTTTATTCTCTTGTTTGTTCCTGTAGTGGAGGATTAATTTATTATCTTTATGGAAGGGTAAATTCTATTAATAAAATTTATGTTACTTATTCTTCTAGTTTGCTTACTATGGCTACTAATTCCATATCTGATGTTTCTGATATTTCTGATTCTACTATTGGTATTTTATCGGATAAGAAGTCTCCTGAGGGATATATTATTCCTCAAGAAATGATTCGAGAAGAACATTTACAGGATGAAAATGAAATTAAAAAATATGATGATTACACTACTATGCTTGCTGATATGTATTCTGGTGAATTAGATTATTTATTTGTTTCTAGTAGTTATGTTTCTATGTTTTCGGGAATTACTGGATATGAAAATATTGAAAAAGATACAAAGGTTATTCTTTCTAAAGACAAGAAAATGAGAAAAGCGGATACTTCTTCTATTGAGACTGCTTCTAGTGGTAAATCTATTACTGAACCTTTTACGATTTTACTTATGGGAATTGATTCTACGGATGAGGTTTTATCTAAAAATGCTATTGCGAATGGTGATACGTTAATTTTAATTACTTTTAATCCCAAAACTTTAAGTGCTACGATGTTGTCTATTCCTCGTGATAGTTATGTTCCAATTGCTTGTTGGTCTGATAAAGCTGAAAATAAAATTACTCATGCTGCTGCTTATGGAAATGATTGTATGATGAATACGATTGAGAATTATTTGGATGTGCATATTGATTATTATGCTAAAATTAATTTTAAAGGTCTTGTTAAGTTAGTTGATGCAGTTGGTGGGGTTGAGGTTGAAGTTCCTAAAAGACTTTGTACAGATGATTCTTCTCGTGGATCTGAGGTCTGTATTGATGAGGGACTACAGACTTTAAATGGTGAAGAAGCACTTGTTTTTGCTAGAAATAGAAAAGCTTTAGTTAATGGTGATTTTGGTCGTGCACAACATCAACAAGAGATTGTTATGGCACTTGTTAATAAAATGAAAACGATTACTAATGTTTCTAAATTTACGGAAATTTTAAATACTATTTCTAATAGTTTGGATACTAATTTAACGACAAAACAAATTTTATCTTTCTATAATGTTGGAAAAGATATTATTAAGAAAAGTCTTAGTGCTGATGAGGCAGATTTGATTAGTATTCAACAATTATATTTACAAGGTACTGGACAGATGATTTATGATGAACGAGCTAGAATGGTACTTTGGGATTATGTTCCAAATAAAGATAGTCGAAAAGAGATTATTCAAGCAATGAAAGAAAATTTGGAACTTGCTTCTCATGAAGAAGTGAAATCCTTCTCTTTCTCTATTAACGATCCTTATGAAAAAAAAGTAATTGGTGAAGGTCCTTATAAATCTGCTTTTGCTTATTCTTTACTTCCTGATTTTACTGGGGATAGTGAGGCTACAGCTAGAGCTACAGCAAGTCGTTTAGGTATTCGTGTTACTTTCAAAGGAAGTGGTGGCTATGTTGTTTCTCAAAGTCAACCTGCAAATCGACGTTTAGATAAAATTAATGGTTCAATTGTTCTTACTTTATCTGGTTCTAGTGATGAAAAATCTACTAAAGATAAAGATAAAGACAAGGAAAAAGATAAAAATGATAAAGATGATTTAGATGATTTTGATGATAATGATTCTTCTCCGACTCCATCTATTCCTAGTCCTTCTCCTAGTTCTTCTCCTTCTCCTGTTCCTTCTGATGATGCCGAAGAAGAATTTGATTAGTACCTAGTTTTAGGTACTTTTTTTTGCGAATCGAGTAGAGAAAATTTACAATACTTCGTAAATTTGTCCCTCTCACACCACCGTACGTACCGTTCGGTATACGGCG
>CANQFO010000048.1 GCA_947599755.1 uncultured Bacilli bacterium | reverse complement strand
ATAAATAAGAAAAATTTATTGGATTCTAGAGGAGGTTTACATGAAAAATACTCATGCAAAAACATATATCATTGTAGTGATATTGATATCTATTGTTGGAATTAGTATTGCCTATGCAGCATTAAGTCAGCAATTACAGATCAAAACAAATACAACTGTACAATCTAGTCAGACCTCATGGAATATTGTACTTGAGGCTGATGGATGCTCTTCTGGTGGAACGATTACTGTTAATGGTATGACTGTAACTGTATCGGGTTTAACTTTAAAAAAGCCTGGGGATGATTTGAGATGTTATTTTTATATTCATAATAAGGGTGAACTTGATGCTAAAATTTCTTCTGTTGACTATCAAACTCCAATATATGGTGGGTCAGATAATGATGTTGCATTAGTTAGTGGATTTATTGGACTTGGTGTAAGATGGCCAAGAGATAATTGGCCTTATTTGGTTAAAGGAGATACCGTATTATCTACTGAAAGAAAACGAGTTGAAGTGCAACTTTATCTTAGATCGGAAATGACAAGTTTACCAATTAATCCTGTAACTTATTCTAGAACTTGGATTATTAATTTTGAGCAAGCATAGTGTTATCAAAAAAAGGTTGACAGATATTTATTTCTATACTATACTATAGGTGTTATTTAGAAATGGAGGGATTTTATGGCTGTTAAGATTAGATTGACAAGAATGGGTGCTAAGAAAAGACCATGCTATCGTATTGTTGCGACTGATTCTAGAAAATCTAGAGATGGTGAATATCTTGAGCTTATTGGTACATATGCACCAATTGATGATTCTAAAGTAAAAATTAATGAAGAATTAGCTTTAAAATGGTTAAATCAAGGAGCAATTCCTACAGATACTGTTAGAAATTTACTTAGTAAAGCAGGAATTATGAAAAAATTTGCTGATTCTAAAGTAAAGAAGGATAAGTAATATGGATTTAGTTCAATTAACTGAAGAGATTGTAAAATCTTTAGTAAAAAATCCTGATGCAGTTAGTGTCAAAGAATTTCCAACTGAAGAAGAAGATGTTATTCTTATTCAAGTTGTTGTTGCTAGTGATGATATTGGAAGGGTAATTGGTAAGTCTGGAAAATGTGCTAATGCAATTCGTACTTTAGTTCAGGCTAGTAGTGCACTTAAGGGAAAACAGTATGTTAAAATTGATATTGATAAATTTTAGGAAGTCTAGACTTCCTTTTTTTGGATATTTATTATATAATATTCCTATAGTGAGGTAAAATTATGGAAGAACAATTAACTATCCCTAAGCATGTTGGAATTATTATGGATGGTAATGGTCGTTGGGCTATTCAACATGGGCTTACGCGTAGTCAAGGACATCGTGCTGGTGCTGATAACTTAAAAAAACTTTGCATTCATATGAAAGAAGTAGGTGTTTCTTATATTTCTTTGTATGCATTTTCAACTGAAAATTTTAAACGTGAAAAAAAAGAGGTAAAATTTTTAATGGATTTGTTTGTTACTTTATTTACTAAAGAATTTCAAACAATTCTTGATCAAAACATTAAAGTTGTTTTTTCTGGAAGAAGGGATCCTTTACCAAAAAAAGTTTTGGATGCTATGGATGTGATTAGTTCTCGATCTTCTGAGTGTGATGGTTGTGTTCTTAATATTTGTCTTAATTATGGAGGACAAAGTGAGATTGTTGATATGGTTAAGAAAACATGTTTACTTTATCAACAAGGGAAAGTTTCTTTAGATGAAATTGATACTAATTATGTTCAAGCTAATTTGTATCAAAATTTACCGCCACTTGATTTAGTTATTCGAACTAGTGGAGAATGTAGGATTAGTAATTTTATGTTGTATCAATCTAGTTACACAGAGTTTTATTTTGTTAAGACTTATTTTCCTGATTTTTCAGAATCTGCTTTTGATCAAGCAATTTTAGAATTTAATCAAAGAACAAGGAAATTTGGAGGTTAAATTATGAAAACAAGAGTTTTGAGTGCAATATTTTTAATTGCAATTTTTATTCCTTTTTTGGTAGTTGGTGGAAAGGCTTTTTCTGTATTTATGTCTATTTTATCTGTGTTTTCTTTGTATGAATTAATTCATATTCGAGAGGCAAAAAAAGAAATTCCTTTATTTTTAAAATTATTTGCTTATTTGTTTGTTATTTTGATTTCTATGAATCATCTTTCTACTGGTTCATATTTTCTTCATTTTAGAATTTTATCCCTTATTTTATTATTATTTTTAGCGCCGATGGTGTTTTATTATCACCATAATCAATATAATTTAAATGATGCCTTTTTTTGTATAGGTTCTATTTTGTTTATTGGTATTAGTTTTAATTTATTAACTCTTATTCGTAATTTTTCTATTGTTTATCTCATATATTTATTATTGATTACTACGATTACTGATACCTTTGCTTTATTTACGGGAATGCTTGTTGGACAACATAAATTGATTCCTGAAGTTTCTCCTAAAAAAACTGTTGAAGGATTAATTGGTGGTACTTTTATGGGAGTTTTTGTAGCAACTTGTTTTTATATTACTGTTATTAATCCTAGTATTTCTTTAGTACTGTTAATTTTTGTTACTTTATTTTTATCTTTAATTGGTCAATTAGGAGATTTAGTTTTTTCTTCTATTAAAAGATATTATCAGAAAAAAGATTTTTCTCGTTTAATTCCTGGTCATGGTGGAATTTTAGATCGATTAGATAGTTTGATTTTTGTTGTATTAGCATTTATTCTTGTATTTGGAATTATATAGGAGGTGTAGTTATGTCTATTTTGATTAATATTATTTTGTTTATTTTTATTTTGGGATTTATTGTATTTATTCATGAATTTGGTCATTTTACCTTTGCTAAAATTACTGGGGTTTATGTTTATGAATTTGCGATTGGAATGGGACCTAAGATATTTAGTAAAAAAGGGAAAGAAACGGAGTATACGATTCGTGCTATTCCTATTGGTGGATTTTGTCAGTTGGCAGGTGAAGATGTTTCTGATGATGAATTAAAAAAGATTCCTAAAGATCGTAGATTACAAAATAAATCTTGTTTTGAGCGATTTTTGATTATGTTTTTTGGAGCTGGTAATAATTTTATTTCTGCTATTTTAATTTTATTTTTTATCGCTCTTGTTTTTGGGGGTACTTCTTTAGATCCAATTATTTCTTCTGTAGAAAAAGATTCTCCTGCTATGCTTGTTGGATTGCAAAAAGGGGATGTTATTACTTCTATTAATGGACATTCTGTTTCTACTAGTGATGATATTTCTTTATATTTAGCTATTGCTGATCCAACTGCTAAGGCTTCTATTCAAGTCCTTAAAAATAATCAATATGAGAAAATTTATTCTGTTAAACCAAAGAAAGTTAAAGAAAATGGTCATACTGTTTATCGGTATGGTATTGGAATTCAGCAGAAAAAACGTACGGGATTTGTTAATTCAGTAATTTATACAGTTAGAAAAACGGGTTCTATTTTTAAACAAATGGCAGTTACTGTAGGTGCTTTGTTTACTGGTGGAATTAAGTTAAATCAATTGAGTGGTCCTGTTGGAATTTATTCTGTTGTTGGTGAACAACGTAAGGCGGGAATTGCTAGTATTTTATATTTAATTTCTTTTTTGAGTATTAATGTTGGATTTATTAATTTACTTCCATTACCTGCTTTTGATGGAGGACATATTTTATTTATTATTATTGAAAAGATAAAAGGCTCTCCTGTTAGTCCTGAGCTTGAAAATAAGATTCATACGATTGGATTATTTTTGTTAATGTTACTTATGATTGTGATTACTTTTAATGATATTTTGAGATTATTTTGATTAGCATTCTGTTTTGAATGCTTTTTTTGTTTTATTATCTTTTTTCGAATTTTTCTTTTTTTTTGGTATAATTAAATTGAATGGAGGTGTTTTTATTTGGTAGTTGGTGTTTTGGTAGAATTGTCTAATAAAAACATTGATCGTATTTTTGATTATTTAGTTCCTCAATGTTTGGAAGAAAAAATTCAATTAGGTATTCGTGTATTGGTTCCTTTTGGTAGGCAAACTTTGGAAGGGTTTGTATTGGAAATTAAAGATTTTTTGAATTCTTATTCTGATTTAAAGGAAGTTATGGATGTTGTAGATGATGAAATTGTTTTAAATCAGGAATTATTGGATCTTGGTAAAAAAATGAAAGAAGATACTTTGTCTACTTTAATTAGTTGCTATCAAGTGATGTTACCAAAAGCATTAAAGGCTAAGAAAGGTACGTTGATTCGAAAAAAAATGGATATTTATTATCGATTAGCTGATTTTGATCTTACTACTTTTTCTTTTTCTGATAAGCAAAAGCAAATTATTGAGTTATGTAGAACAAAAAATTTTGTTTTAAAAAAGGAATTGATGGATATTTCTAGATCTAGTCTTTCTACTTTGATTAAAAAAGGAATTTTGATTCAGGAAATGAGGGAACATTATCGTATTCATTATATTTCTTCGATTAAAAAGGTTAAAGAATTAACTGATGATCAAAGAAAAGTTGTTAATCAAGTAAATCTTTTTCAGCATGCTGTTTATTTACTTTATGGGGTTACAGGTAGTGGAAAAACAGAGGTTTATATGGAATTAATTGATTTGGTATTAAAGCAAGGAAAAACAGCGATTTTTTTGGTTCCAGAGATAAGTCTTACTCCTCAAATGGTAGAACGTTTTCAGTGTCGATTTGGTGATTTGATTGCTCTTTTTCATTCTGCTTTATCGGAAGGGGAAAAATATGATGAATGGAGAAGAATTGTTAGGGGAGATGCTAAAATTGTTATTGGTGCTAGAAGTGCTATATTTGCTCCTGTTTTTGATCTTGGTATTATTATTATGGATGAAGAACATAGTGATTCTTATAAACAGGACGATGCTAATCCAAGATATCATGCCAGAGATATTGCTATTCTTAGGGGGAAATATCATCAATGTCCGGTTATTTTGGGGAGTGCTACTCCTTCATTAGAGGTTATGGCTAGAGCTGAAAAGGGAGTTTTTCATTTACTTTCTTTACCTAAACGAGTTAATGGGAAAAGTTTACCTCTTGTTCGTATTATTGATATGAATGATGAAATTAGAAAGATGAAAGGGCATTTTTCAACTCCTTTAATTCAAGCAATTTCTTCTAGATTAGAAAGGCATGAACAGGTTATTTTACTTCTTAATCGACGGGGATATTCTTCTTTTGTTACTTGTAAAAATTGTGGATATACTTTTAAATGTCCAAATTGTGATATTACTTTAACTTATCATAAAAGTAGTCATACTATGAGATGTCATTATTGTGGATATGGTACTAAAGTATATGAGCAATGTCCAAAATGTTTTGAACATTCTGTTTGTGATTTAGGTGTTGGTACGGAAAAGGTTGAAGAAGAGTTACAAAATATTTTTCCTTCTTATAAAATTTTGAGAATGGATTTTGATACTACTAGTCGAAAAGGGATGCATGCAAAAATGATTCTTGCTTTTCAACGACATGAATATGATATTTTACTTGGTACTCAAATGGTTGCAAAGGGACTTGATTTTGATAATGTAACTTTGGTTGGTGTTATTAATGCAGATACTGGGTTAAATATTCCTGATTTTAGAAGTAGTGAAAATACGTTTTCTCTTCTTTCTCAAGTTGCTGGTAGGAGTGGAAGAAGCACTAAAACAGGGGAAGTTATTATCCAGACTTATAATCCTCAACACTATGCTATTTTTTATGCAAAGCAACATGATTATTTAGGATTCTATCGAAGAGAAATGCAACTTCGACGTGTATTGAAATATCCGCCATTTTATTATCTTTGTTCTATTCGTATTAGTGGATGTGATCCTAATTATTTGCAAATTGAGGCAAATAAAATTAAACGTTCTATGGAAAGAAATTTTTCTCATACAATTATCTTGGGACCTTCTCCTTGTTCTATTTTTAAAGTGAAAAAAAATTATCGATATGGGATTATTTTAAAGTATAAAAAAGAAAAAGATTTATCTTTTGTTTTAGAAAAAATATTAGATCATTATAAGAGTAATTCTAAAATTAAAATTGATATTGATTTTAATCCTAGTCATTTTTAAAAAAATATGATATTCTTTTAATAGAATAGGAGTGATGATTATGTCATTTTTTGATCAAAATTTATCGGATGATATGGAGGAAAAAGATATAGAGGATGAGTCATCTTTAGAAGAAGAAAATAGTGGTAATTCTTTTATTGATATTTCTGATGAGAAAGATATAGAAGAGTTACATTCTAAGGATCAAGATCAAAATAGTAGTTCTTTTGATGATGTGAATCAGAGTAATCAGCATCAATTTGATCAAATTATGGATAATGCATCTGTTCATACTGATGATTATTGGGATAAAAATAATCCAATATTAAAATTTATTTTAATTATTTTAGGCATTTTTATTTTTTTTGGAGTAGTTTATTTTGCTTATCAGTATTATTCTAAATTGAGATAAAAGCGTTTTTATAAGAAGGTGATAATATGTTAGATGATTTTTTTGTCAGACAAGATGTTTCTAGTTTTATGAAAGAAATTATATTTAATTCTAGATATTTTGATAAAAGAATCGAAGATTCTTTCAATTATCAATTATTTGTTGATGTGTCTTTACCATTGTTTCTTTTTTTTGATGCATTATTTAAATTTAAAATCATTATTGATGATATGAAATATTTTGATGATTATTTTAAGCAAGTGCGTAAATTAATGAAGAGAATTGATAATTTTCATGATATTCAATATGGAATATATCGAATTATTGGTCGGACTTGTTCATTTCAATTGGGATTAAAAGAGGTAGAGAGTTTATCTAGTAAAGAAAAGCTTTTAAAACGTATTTATGAACGGTATATTGATCAGGGCTATTTTTTCTGTGAAATTTTACCTGTTGATTGTGATAAAGTCTTGAAAGAAAATTATATTGAATATAAAAATCAGTGTCAGAATCCATTTTTGGAAGTTGATAAAATATTACAAAAATATGGATTTTCTGATTATTTTAAAACCAATTTTTCTTCTGATCTTTCTTTTACTGATGATTTTTTAATGGCTTGTCTTCGTTCTTTTTCTTCGCCTAGCTATCTTTCTTCTTTACTTAGTTCTTATGATGGACTTTTTTCTAAGGCAGATAAATCTGCATATTTTCGATGTGATTATAAAAGCTGTTTTCATAATTTGGATCGATTTTTATCTAAGTTAGAGGTAAGTGAATATGATCGAGGAAAAATTGTTTCTATTTGTAAGCAGGAGTGGACGTATTTGGATAGAGAACATTCTAGACCTTTACTTATGCTTATTCCTAGAAAAGATTTTGTTGATAATTCCTATGAGTCTTTTTCTCTTTTCTTTTCTCGTTGTCAAAAAGATTCTTTGGGAGATTGTTTAGAAAAAATTTTTACTCCTAGGTATCATGATATTTCTTTTTCTACATTTTCATTAGAAGCTATTCGTTTTGTTTCTTTTCCTAATTATTTGCAAGTTTCTTTTTCTAAGAATTTTGCGAAAGTTAATCAAGATTCTTTTTTATCTGAACAATCCTTTTTTTCCTCTGTTTCTAATGCATATGGAAAAGCTAGTTGGTTTTTATTGTTTGGTGCAATTCTTATTACATTAGGAGTTATTGTTACTATTTTTTATTTTTATCGGTTGTAAGGAGGCATGTTTTATGAGTGATATTAAAGTTTTATTTATGGGGACACCAGAGTTTGCTGTTCCAATATTGGAAGGATTAATTTCTAATTATTCTGTTGTTTTGGTTGTAACACAGCCAGATCGGATGGTTGGTAGACATAAAAATGTTCTTTTTTCTCCTGTTAAAAAAGTTGCATTAGAACATCATATTTCTGTTTTTCAACCAGAGAAAATTCGTGATCATTGTCAGGAAATTTTTAAGTATCATCCAGATTTGATTATTACTTGTGCGTATGGGCAAATTTTACCTAAGGAAATTTTAGATTTTCCTCGGTTTGGATGTATTAACGTTCATGCCTCTTTACTTCCTAAGCTTAGGGGAGG
>CANQFO010000047.1 GCA_947599755.1 uncultured Bacilli bacterium | reverse complement strand
TACTGAGGATAATCCAAGTGATCAGGATTTGTCTAATGAAGAGGCATTTACTGAGGATAATTCAAGTGAACAGGATTTGTCTAATGAAGAGGCATTTACTGAGGATAATCCAAGTGATCAGGATTTGTCTAATGAAGAGGCATTTACTGAGGATAATTCAAGTGAACAGGATTGGTCTAATGAAGAGGCATTTACTGAGGATAGTTCAAGTGATCAGGATTTTGATTTGGAATCTCATGATTCTTCGAATGGAGATTTGATTTAGTATGGTGATTAAGAATGTTGTTAAGGTAATGAATTTCCATTCTTTGTTACGCGTTGATAAATCACAGCGTAGGGCTCATATGTATTTTGAGACGGAGGAGGAACTTTTGAAAATTATTCGTAAGGTTGGTCTTAATCGAAATATTATTTTGGATAAGAAAGCGATTACTCCTCCTGATGATGCTCCTATTCTTAATATTTATATTGGAAATGATTTAGGTTTTTGTGGAGATTTTAATTTTTCTATTAATAAGGAAGTAAGAAGAGATCAGGATTATAAAATTATTATTGGAAAAAAAATTCATTCTTTTAATTCTGATAGGATTTTGTTGGAAATGAGTAAAGAAGATTTTTTTCAACATTTTAAGCCTGTTGAGGATTTAATTTATGATGCGATTGTTGGGCGTAAGTATAGGGAAATTTATGTGATTTATAATCATTATTATAATGTTAATCGATTGGAATTTATGAAAAAAAAGTTATTTCCTTTTGATTATTATAGTGATGAAGATCCAGATTCTTATTCTGAGGATTTTGCGATGGAGACGGATTTAACTCCTATGTTAAATAATTTGATTGCTTTATATATTTGTTATGAACTTAAGATATGTGAGATGAATAGTTATGCGGCAGAAAATGTTATTCGACAACAAATTACTAGAGAATCACTGAAAAAGATTGATGAATTAGAGGAAGAAAAATTGCAAGTAGAAAGAAAGATGAAAAAGCAGAGAGATTTTCAACGAATTATTGAAAATTATAGGAAGGGGTAGATTATCATGTATGTTGGTAAAATTATTTCTATTTCAGAACTTAATATTAAGATTTTATTAGAGGCGAACGTTAAGGTTAATATTAGGGATATTTTGAAAACTACTGTTGATGGAAAAGAATACCGTTTTGAAGTTGTTTCTGTTGATGAAACGGTTGTTACTGCTATTCCTTTTGATACTGTTATTGGGTTGCGTAGAGGATTGGATGTTAGTACGATGAATGAGGGATTGTCTATTGAATATTCTGATGCAGCGATTGGAAGAGTTTTTGATTCTTATGGAAATTTGATTGATAATTCTTTGCTTCAATCTATTCAGACTCGTTCTGTTTATGAAAATCCTTTAAAATTACAAGATATTAATATTAGTGGGGAAATTCTTTGGACAGGAATTAAGGTAATTGATTTTTTTGCTCCATTACAAAAGGGGTTTAAGATGGGACTTTTGGGTGGTGCTGGAGTAGGAAAAACTGTTTTAATTAAAGAACTTATTCATAATGTTTATATGACTTTACAGTCTAATGCTGTATTTGTAGGAGTAGGTGAGCGTTCTCGTGAGGGTAAAGAGTTATATGATGAAATGAAAGAGTTAAATTTGTTAAATAAAATGTGTACAGTTTTTGGTCAAATGGGAGAAAATTCTACTGCACGTAGTAAGGCTATTTATAGTGGACTTACTTTAGCTGAATATCTTAGGGATCAGAAAAATCAAGATGTACTTTTGTTTGTTGATAATATTTATCGTTTTGTACAGGCTAAGTCTGAAATTTCTAATGAATTAAAAAATGTTCCTGTTGAAAATGGATATCCTACTACAATGGTTTCTGATGTTAGTGATGTGGAAGAGAGAATTAATTCTACTGATCATGCTTCTATTACTTCTTTTCAGGCTATTTATATTCCTGCCGATGATATTACAGATGAAGCTGTTCAGACGATATTAACTCATATGGATGGACAACTTGTTTTGGATAGAAAAGTTGCAGAGAAGGGAATTTATCCTGCTATTAATGTATTTCGGACAACTAGTCGTGCAATTGATGCTTCTATTATTGGACAAAAGCATTATGATTTACTTGAGGAGACTCTTAAGTATTTGACTCGTTATGAGGAATTAGAAGAAATTATTGCGGTTTTAGGAATTGAGGAGTTGAGTGAGGAGGATAAAAATATCTTTTATCGTTCTCGTAAGCTTAGAAATTATTTTACTCAGCCTATGTTTGTTGCACAAAATTATACAGGAATACCTGGGGAGTTTGTTAAGATTGAGGATGTTTTAATTGATGTTAATAATATCTTAACGGGTGTTTATGATGGCATAGATGAGAGTAAATTCTTATTTATAGGTGATTATCATGGAAAATTCAATCAAGGTTAAAATATTTAGTTTATCTAATGGTTTAGAACAGCTTGATGAAATTAAGATTATTCGAATTAAGAGTCGGGATTATAATTTGTTAATTATGCCTGATTATATGCCTGTTTTGGGAGAAATTCAAGGGGATATTGATTTTGAAAATAAAGATGTTCATAAGAATTTGGAAAAGATTACGGGTTATTATATGCTTACGGATAATGAATTTTCTTTGATTCTTAGGGAGGATATATGATATTTTCAAATATTGTTGATATTATCTTTTCTTTTATGATATTTTTTGTTATATTTATTATAGTATTAGAGATTTTTTGTTCTTGGGTACTGAAGGGAAAGAAAAATATTGGGGAAGTTCAGCTTCGATTGTTTGGAATTTTTTTAGAATTGGATGATTGGGCAATTCTTGCAATTTCTTCTATTTTTGTTAGATATTTATTTTTGCTTTGGAGTTTATTTTCTAAGAATGTTGTTAATTCCTTTTATCTTATCTTTTTTCTTATTTTATCTTTGATTTTTTCTTTTTCTACTCGAAGTATTAAAAATTTTATTTTGG
Organism: uncultured Bacilli bacterium; assembly: GCA_947599755.1. Lineage (GTDB taxonomy): Bacteria > Bacillota_I > Bacilli_A > RF39 > UBA660 > CANQFO01. The sequence goes on along the minus strand of CANQFO010000047.1, from coordinate 5,163 downwards.
AAGGATTTAGTAGTTTTGCTTTATATTTTGCTTTGATTTGCCATCAATTGTTATATTATTATACAATAGAAGTTCGGCCTTTATGGTATGTTTCTTTGGGGAATATTTTGTTGATTTTGTTCTTAGTAATTTATGGTTCTTTCTTTTTATTAAGAGGAGTTCATGATGTTGCTTCTAAGGCAAAATATGTAAGGAGGAAAAGAAATGAAGATAGTTAATCAGATTTTTAAAAAGAAATTTATTGCTTTTTTTGCACTTGTTCTTTTATTTGTTCTTTTATTTATCTTGTTTTCTTTTCGAAGAGATATTGATGAGTTAAAGATTGAAAATCATTCTCTTTATCAATATTTTGCTGGTAGGAAGGTTTCTTATCAAGGTAAAATTCAGATGAGTCGTAGTAATGATAATATTGTGAAGTTATCTTTTTCTGATACTAATATTGATTTGGATTCTACGCCTATTTATTATCAGAAGGAGACTAAGGTAATTTTTCCTAAAAATATGTCTTTACTTTTTCCTATTCAGGGAAAACAGTATAAGTTAAATTATTTTTCTACTTTGGAGTATGATTTTCAAACTGTATATGTACAAGATCGAGATTTAAATCGTTCTTTGGAGAATGCGGTTGTTTATGATGGAAATGATTTGTATTTTTTTATTGATCCGGTTACTGTTACTTATGGTGATACTCAGATTACTTTGCAACCAATGTCTTATTTGATTGTTAATCCTATTGATCAATTGGTTTCTATTTATCAGTATCAGGAAGATAAATTTAGTACTTTTTCTGATGTTAATGATGAAGTTTTGATTACTACGTCAAAATATCAAATTAATGCTAGTTTAGATTTGATGTATTATAATGGAAAGTCTCGATTATTATTAAAAAATATTGCAGATCTTAATAATTTAACAGATAAGTAGTTAGAAGGTGATTTTGTTGAAAAAGAAATATTTGATTGCTATTTTTTCTTTGATTGTATTTTCTGCGTCATTGTTTTTATTAACACGTTTTTTTCGGGTTAATTCTTTATTTGCTAGAGATGGGTATTTTATTTCTGGAAATGCAATTGATGATGTTTTACTTTCTTCTCGAAAAATAGGTGGTTCTAAAAATATTTCTTTGAATTCAATTTCTTCTAATGATTATTTTTATCAGAGTATTTTTGGTACTCTTTATGTTGGTGAAAAAAAAAAGGTAGAGGTTAATTCTGTTTATCCTATTTATACTAATAGTGGAATGGCAATTGTTAATTTGGATAAAGATGTGAAGCTTATTAATTCTCGGTTTAGTTATTATGATGGATATCCTAATTTTACTTTAACTGGAGGAAAACTTTATAATTATAATGATTTAGAGCAGGCTGATTATGAAGTATATCTTTTTTTACAGCTTTCTAATGGAACATATATTAATCTTTTTCCTATTGAAATTAAAACTATTACTGAGACTAGGGTAATTCCTGTTCATAGTATTATTTCTTTTGGTAAGGATTATTGTCAGTATTTTTCATATGATCATAAGAAATTAGTTTATCATATTTTAGATGGAATTGATTTAAGTAGTAGTATTTTGATGGGGGATGTTGAATTTTCTTATGAGGAATTGCTTGTTGGTACTTTACAGAAAGTAGCAGAGGATGAGGATGAGGAGGTTCCTTCTGATTTTGTTTCTTCTGCTAAAGATTCTATGGATAAGAAAAAAGATCAGGAGGAGTTTCAAGATATTTCTTCGGAAGATGGATGGAAATGGGAAAAACCTAGTGTTTCTGTTACTCAATTTCAACCTAATGTTTATTCGATTGGTGCTTCTTTGACGGTATCTGATCCAGCAAATGTTATTGTATCTGGTGTGGAGTTTCAAGTTTATGTTTCTGATCGAGTTTTTTTAAGACGTGTGTTTAGTCGTTCTAGTGATATTGAAATTAATGGGTTGATGCCTAATACTTCTTATCAAGTTGTTGGACGCTATCAATATTATGATGAAGAGGGAGTAAAGAAGGAGAGTACTTTTTCTACTCAAATGATTCATACTCTTGATTATTCTTCGTTAGATGCAGTTACTCTTTCTTTTCAAAATGGGAATATTTATTCTAATCAGGTGGAAGTTCGTGATTTAAAGATTTCTTCTTCTTTAAAGGCGGAGGCAGTTAAGGGTATTTCTTCTATTTCTGTTCAAATTAATGGTACTTCTTATTCTTTACCTTCTTCTCTTGTTGCGATGATTGTATCTGGTAAATCTGTTGTTTATACTACGCCTTCAAGGATTTCTAGTAATCAACAAATTCATTATGAATTTTCTTTGAAGGATGCTTATGGGAATTCTATTCCTGTAAAAAATGCGTCTTCCCTTACTAGAACTTCTAAGAAATTTCCTAGTGTTAAATTTAAAATTTTAGAAAATCAAATGAATTCTGTTACTGTTTCTGCTACGTTAAGTAATGAAGATAAGGTGGGAATTGAGAATTATCGATATTTAGTTTCTGATCGATTTGGAAAAATTGTACAACGTTCTTCTTTGGATAAGATGCGTGATGTTAATGAGATTACTTTGAAAAATTTAGATCCTAATTCTTTGTATCGAATTCAATTTTTTGCTGATTTTGATAGTGAGGATGGAAATGGAGTTTATTCTGATTCTTTAATTGGAGAGGGTACATTTACTACGATGTCTCTTTCTACTATTGGAGTATTGCAAATATCTTCTTCTCTTAGAGAAATTTCTAATCATTCTGTTATTTTGGATTTGTCTTTAGATTTAGAACATCAATCCTCTTTGTTATTGGAGTTACTTTCTTCTATTACTGTAGAGATTAGGGATACTTCTTCACAGGTTGTTTATACGAAAAAATTTGGTTTGGATGATTTGGATCATATTCGAGCTGGAGAAGTAATTTCTTGTGAAATTTCTAATTTAGAGTCAATGAGTGAATATCATGTTTCTTATTTTGCAACGGTTACTCAGGGTAGTGTTACAGAGGATGTTCAAGTTCGTTATGATCTTGATTCTTTTCAAACCTATAAAAATGATGCTAGTATTCTTATTAAGAATCGATTTGTAAATGAAGATATGATTGATTTTGATGTTAGTGTTGTAGATTTGGATTCTGCTATTCAGTCTAGCCGAGTATTATTGGAAGTTCGTGATGCATTAGGAAAATTGGTTGCGATGGAGAGTATTTCTATTAATGGTGATTATCAGAGATTGTCTTATGAAAAGTTAGAAAAGGGAGCGACTTATACTTTTACTTATAAAGCAGAGGAATATAATATTGGTTTTGATAATCTTACTTTTGTCAATGATTATGTTCTTTTTGAAGAAAAGATTGTTACGGAAGAGGGAATTTCTGGTTCAATTGAACTTATTCATTTATTAAGACAAGTTAAGAGTAATAATTTGTTTAATCTTGCTGATTATAATCGAATTCGTGAAGTAGGTAGTACTGGTTTTAAAGAATATGATTTAGATAATCGTAGTGTTACTTTTGGAGCTGCTTCTGGATATGTTAATTTTTCTTATTTTGTACCTGAGGTAAATGGAGAGACTGTGACTGTTTCTTTCTATGCTAAATATTCATCTAAGACTACTAATACTGCTAATGTTTATTTATCTAAGGGAGCATTTGATTCAAAGGATTATTTATTAGAAGGATTAACGAAGAGTGATTGGAAGAGATTTCAGTTTACTTTTTCAGCAAATAGTGATTATATAGGTTTTTTAATTGATGAAGCTACTTCGATGACTTCTAGAACTTATGTATCTTTTAAAGATATTCAAATTCAAAAAGGCAGGGTTTCTTCGACAGAATATAGTTCTTATCAGGAAGAGGATTCTTATTTAGGAACTGCTAGTATTTCTTTACAAGATAAGAAAGATGAATTGTCTCCTAAAGAATATTGTGTTCAAGTTTATCGTAAGGGTAATTTGATTCATACTTATACTTATCCATTTTCTTCTTTGGTTGTTTCTTCTGAGCTTAGAGATTTTACTTTTTTGAAAAATCAAAACTATGAATTGAGATTATCTGTAAAAATAAGGGATAGATATTATGATCTTTCTAGTGTTTCTTTTTCTACTAATACAGAGATTCGATCTATTCGAACTGTTTCTGATTTTATTCATATGCATCCTAAAGGAAAATATATCGTTCTTAATGATTTGGTTTTTAATTCTTCTAGTGAATATTATGAAGGTACTTTTTATGGGGATCTAGATTTTTTAGGACATCATATTATTTCTAATGTTTCTAATCGTTCTTCTAGTTTAATTGATCAAATTGGATTAGGTGGGCATGTTAGAAATTTAGTTATTGATTATCATCTTGATAATCGTGTTGCACGATCTTATTTTTATGGATTTACTCGTGCTAATTATGGTACGATTGACAATTTTATGATTCATGTTTTAAGTTCTAATCGTCAAGCGAATACATCGTTTACTTTGGGAGTATTTACAAATTATGGTACGATTAAGAATTTTGTTGTTCATAGTGAGGCGTATGTTCCTGCACGTTCTGTTAGTGGAATTTTGGTATGGTCTAATCAAGGTACTTTGCAAAATGGATATTTATATGGTGAAAATATGGATACTGTTCATCTTGGAACTTCTTCTAGACGAAAAGATGTTGCTCCTTTAGCAGGAGAGACAGGGGCAAATTCTAGGATTGAAAATATTTTCTCTTTAATTTCTGTTAATCATGATTCTTCTTTAGATTCTGAACGTTCTGTTGGTAATTTGATTGGTTATAGTAATGGGGGAATTTTAAAAAATGTGTATTCTGTTGAAAATAAAGAGAATACGAATACGATTGATCGAGATCCTAATATTGGTACTGTTGATCGAGTAAATGCTAATCATGTATATTATGCTTCTTCTAAAACTTATGATACTCAATATAGTACAAAGATTTCTAATCTTAGTTTATATGATGTTCATTTTCAAGAATCTGTATTGAATGCTAATCAGGGTTTTTCGGTTTCTTCTTTTGTTTCTTTGGGATATTATCCACAACTTAAGTTGAATGATTGTATGCCTAGTCAGGATTGGATTAGACTTCCTGTTGTTGGTGATGCTGATTTGATTGATGTTACTTCTACTCGAGAGGTTTCTAATGATGGAGATAGTGCAGTGGTTGAATTTCATCTTAATAATCCAGCATCAGA
>CANQFO010000046.1 GCA_947599755.1 uncultured Bacilli bacterium | reverse complement strand
TCCCTAATACTTCGCAGATACTTACGCGTATAGTGGACTTCCACCACCTAGTTATATGCCATGCCTAGCACACAAAATAGGGGAAGAGGAGATAAAAAAAATCCTCTTTCCCTTTTAATTACTCCAATTGATCAAGAAAACTTTCCCCTATCTCTGGTAAATCAACATGAAAATTATCCGCTATAGTAGCACCAATATCTGCAAAAGTAGAAAATGGAAGTAACCTCTTAGGAGATTTAAAACTACGACTATAAATCATAACAGGAACATTTTCTCTTGTATGATCATTACCAGAAAAAGTTGGATCATTACCATGATCTGCCGTAATAATAAATAAATCATCCAACTCTAACTTATTTAATATGATAGGAATATCCACATCAAGCTCTTCAATCGCTCTAGCATAACCTTCTACATCCCTAGCATGACCATATTTATCAAAATCACATAAATTAACCATACACAATCCCGTAAATGTTTTATCCATAATATCAGTTAACTTATTAATTGCTTCTATATTATTAGAAGCCTTAATATTTTTATTAATCCCCTGCCCATCAAAAATATCATTAATTTTCCCTATTCCAATAACATTATAATGATTAGCAAGTAAACTATCCAAAACAGATTTTTTAAGTGGCTTTACAGCATAATCTTTTCTTGCACTAGAAATAAATTTATACTTACCACTAGTACCAGTAAAAGGTCTGGCAATTACTCTACCTACCCGCCATTCTTCTTTTAACGTCAATGCTCGAATTCTTTCACAATACTGATACAAAGTAGAAATAGGAATACAATCTTCATGAGCAGCAACTTGTAAATCAGAATCAGCAGAAGTATAAATGATTAAAGCACCATAATTAAATTGACGATCACCTAATTCTTGAATAATCGAATCATCATTACAGCATTTATTTCCCAAAACACGTCTTCCCGTTACTTCCTCAATACCGTTTAAAATATCATAAGTAAATCCACCATTAAAAGTCTTAAAAGGAATACTATTTTTAATTCCCATCATCTCATAATGTCCATTTAACGTATCCTTTCCAGCATTAATTGGCGAAGCAATCGTATAATAAGCATCAACATCATGATTTTCGCTCATATTTAGTGTATTTAAAAATCCTATTTTTTTTAAATTAGGAATAAACAAATTACACTTATCCTGAATATGTCCTAAAGTATTTGCACCTATATCAGAAAATTGAGAAGCATCAGCTGTTTCCCCTACTCCTAAAGAATCCAAAACCATCAAAAATACTCTTTTAAATTTCATATAATATTCTTATCTCCTTCATATTTTATGGCTACGAGGATGAAATTTATAATAATCATCTATCACTTTTTCATCACTTTTTTCCGTATATATTTTTGTTGTAGAAATATCAGCATGACCAAGCATTTCCTGAATACTTCTTAAATCCGCTCCATAATTAATTAAATGAGTAGCAAAACTATGACGTAAAGTATGAGGAGAAACATCAGGATTCAATCCTTTTTCTTTTAATAAATTCTTAATAATTTTATAAAATCCTTGTCTAGTCATCGCAAGACCATGATTATTTAAAAATAAATTATCACAATTTTTTTTCTTTAAAAATAAATTTCTTTTCTCCAAATACAAGTTTAAATAATAAATACAATATTCCCCTATAGGAACAATTCTCTCTTTACTACCCTTTCCAAAAACTCGAATGAAACAGTTTTCTAAGTCAACATCATTGACTGTTAAAGACACTAACTCACTAACTCGAATACCTGTTCCATACATTAATTCTAACATAGCTTTATTACGATAGTCAAATAAGCAACGAAAAGGGATATCTAATAACAAATTTACTTCCTCCACACTCAAAGCTTTTGGTAATCTTTTTTTAAGCTTAGGTCGTTCAATAAATTCACTAACGTTTTGTTTAACAATCTTCTGTCGAAATAAATACAAATGAAAATTCTTAATTACCGTTAAATTATGAGCAATAGTAGAAACGCTTTCGTCTTGATGCCGCACTTTTAAAAACTCCTTAATATGATCAGAAGAAATATCTTTTGCCTGAACAATTCCCCGTTCTTTCAAAAATAACTGATAAATTTTTAAATCATTTTGATAAGATATCCTTGTTTTATCAGATAATCCTTTTTCAAATATACAATAATGAATAAAATCGCAAATTGCATCATCTATAGACATATCGATTCCCCTTTTATTAAAAAATATAATATACTTATCCTTAGTATAAAAAAAAATATCACAAAAAACAATGTTTATCCAAAAAAAGATTTTTTGAAAAAATAAAATATATGATATACTAAGATATAAGAACAAAAGATCTAGAAAATGAAAAGAGGAAAAAAATGAATAAATCTTTAGCAAATAAACTAGCCCCTACTTCCCTATCAGAAATAATTGGACAAGAGCATTTAATTGGAAAAGATAAAATTTTAACTAACTTAGTTTGCCATAAAAAAATATTTTCTATGATTTTATACGGAAAACCAGGAATAGGAAAAACATCAATTGCAAACGCCTTAGTAAATGATTTAAACATGAGATATCGGTTTTTAAATGCAACAATAAACACAAAAAAAGATCTAGATATTGTAATAGAAGAAGCAAAAATGTATGATGGACTAATTTTAATTATGGATGAAATCCATCGTTTAAATAAAGATAAACAAGACATTTTACTTCCTCAATTAGAAAATGGTTTAATTACCCTAATTGGAATGACTACCTCAAATCCATATCACGCCATTAATCCTGCAATTAGGAGTCGCTGCCAACTATTTGAATTAAAAGAATTAGAAATTAATGATATCATAACTGGATTAAAAAGAGCGATTAAACACCCAGATTTAAAAGGAATTCAGATTGATGAAAAAAGTCTTAATTTAATTGCTAAGCTATCTGGAAATGACCTAAGATATGCTTATAATCTATTAGAAATATCTTATTATGCAACAGAAAATAAAAATATTACCGAAGAAAAAATAAAATCCATTAATAATAAACCTGTCTTTTTCTCCGATAAAAATGGAGATGGTCACTATGATGTATTAAGTGGTCTTCAAAAATCAATAAGAGGTAGTGACATTAATGCATCCCTTCATTATTTAGCTAGATTAGTAGTAGAAGGAGATCTAGAATCCATATATAGAAGATTATCAGTAATTGCCTACGAAGATATAGGATTAGCAAATCCTGCAATCGGTCCAAGATTAGATGCAGCAATTAATGCAGCCCAACGAATTGGACTTCCAGAAGCAAGAATTCCTTTAGGAACAATAGTAGCAGAAATGGCTTTATCCCCAAAAAGTAATACTGCTCATATCGCTTTTGATGCCGCAATAAAAGACATTGAAGAAGGAAATACAGGAAATTTACCTAATCATATAAAAACAAATTCCCAAGAATATAAATATCCCCATGATTATAAAGGAGCATATGTAATTCAACAATATCTACCAGATAAAATCAAAAATAAAAAATATTATTTTCCAAAAGACATTGGATATGAAAAAAATTTAAAAGAAATCTATGAAAAATTAGAAATGATAAATAAAAATCAAAAAATTCCTAGCGAAAAATCAAATTAAAAATGAATCCATTACAAAACGGACTCATTTTTATTTACAAACTATAAAGACAAAATAAATTGCTGAATTAAAAAATCAGGATCAACATCACTAGTTTTAATTTGAAAATCAATATCAGCAAGAGAAATCATAAACTGTAAAAGTTCTTTTTCCGAATAAAATCGAGTCAACTCTCTCGTTTTACGAATTCGATATGGTTTCTGGCCCAAAGTTTGAGCAATCAAATCATTAGAATAATTTCTTCTTTCTAAAACCTTAACCTGATACATAATACGAAATTGACTAGCTAATAATCCCAAAATAGAATAAGGAGCTGTTTGATGCAAAAGTAAATCTTGATATTTCAACAAAGCATCTTTTTTATCTTTACTAGCTAAACTTTTCACAAAAGCAAAAGTCAAATCTGGATCATCTTCTATTTTTTCAACGACTAAAGAAGAAACATCTTGTTTAGTAATTTTTTTCTCATCTATACAATAATCTTTTAACTTACAACATTCCTGAAAAAGTCTACTAAGATCATTTTTACATAATTCCAACAATAAAGAAACAACTCCTTGTTCCAAAGAATAATCCTTCAACTCCTCCAAAACAAAACTCTTCGCATCAGCTTGTACCAAAAAATATGCCAATTTCTTTTTTAAATCTTTAGTAAATTTTAATGTAGAATTCAATTTTTTAGCACAAATAATTAACAGATTACTAGATAAAGGATGCTCAAGATAATCATACAAATGCATAAGATCCTTTTGATTTTCAATCGGATTTAAACACTCAATGGAAAAAATAATAATCACTTTTTTTTCAGATAAAAATCCATAAGTATCCAAATCTTCTAAAGCACATTCTAAAGAAACCTCTTCCATATCATAAGAATTAACAGAAGCAGAAGAAAAATTATTTTCTAAAATTAAACGATCAATTTTTTTTTGCAATACCAAATAATCAGGACACTCAAGTAAATAATTATTGTTCATTGTTTAACACATGCTCAATATGCTCAAAAATAGAATCTAACATAAGCATATTTTTTCCTCCACCTTGAGCAAAAGTAGCACTTCCTCCACCATTTCCACCGGAAGAAACAGAAGCATCCTTAACAACTAATCCAGCATGAACAAAACAACTACTACGAGCAAGAAATTGAACCGAACCATTTTCTTTTATATTCGCAAAAAATACAAAACCTTTACCCATTTCATGAATCAATTGATCCAAAATAGATTTCAACAAATTGCTATCCTGATCATGAACAGTCATAATAATTCCTGAAATACCATGATAATCTTTGATATGTTTTCGGTAAATATCCAAATTTTGTAATGCTTTTTTCTCTTTTAACGAAAAATATTTTTTCTCTAAATCACGAACTTCTTGCTGAACATACTGCAATTCATTACGACTAAAAATAATGTCTTGATAAGAAATTGGATTAACATTAGAAGTAGAAAGATCAAAATCAAGTTGAATCTGTTCACATCGTGCTTGCTCTAAAATTTCTTTTGCTTTCATCAATAATTTAACCATTTCATCCCGATAAGGACGAATCTGCTCATATAAAGTATCTTCAATTTTATTCTTAGTAACCGCCTCAATCCGATAAACATTGCTTCCTTTAGATTCACAAGAATAAATTGCCATATTACCAATATCCTTGGTATTCACAACATGAGTACCCCCGCATAACTCAATAGATTTTCCAATTTTAACCACACGAACCATTTCCCCATACTTTTCGCTAAATAAAGCCATAGCACCTAATTTTTTTGCCTTATCAATTGGCATAATTTCCGTAGAAACAATCAAATTTTGATGAATCATTTCATTAGCAAATTTTTCAACCGCTAAAATAGCATCGTCCGTTAGCTTAACAGAAGAAGTAAAATCAAATCTTAATTTATCATCATCAACATAACTACCAGCTTGTTTAATACTACGAGAAACAATCTGCTGCAATGCATACTGTAAAATATGCACAGTAGAATGATTAGCTTCTATTCTCTTTCTCCGATCTTTATCAATTACTAATTCACAATCATCTCCTACATGAATTACACCATCCAATAACTTTACTTTATGAATATGCTGTCCATTAGGTCCCTTAAAAACATCCAAAACTCTAGCCTTAAAATTTTTCCCAACAATCATACCAGTATCACTAACTTGTCCACCAGCTTCAGCATAAAAACAAGTCCTTTTTAAAGCAAGATAAGTATCATGTTGAACAGAATCAACACATTCATCATGAGAAAAAATAGCTAAAATATTACTCTTAATTCGATAAATTCCATATACAAACTGGCTCTCTTCAACAAAATCTAAAAGAACTTTCTTTTGACTAGCCATTGCACTTTTATTCTTAGCATTCTTTTTAGCAGTTTTCTTTTGTATAGCCATATATTGATCAAATTCTTCTTTAGAAACTGTATATCCTAAATCACTTAAATATTCTAAAGTTAACTCAAAAGGAAATCCATAAGTATCATATAATTTAAATGCTTCTTCTCCACTAATAGTACCATCAATAGATTCCGATACCAATTCTTTTAATTTTCTTTCTCCACTTTCCAAAGTCTTTAAAAAAAGCTTTTCTTCTTCTAAAACAGTAGCTTCCACAAAAGGTCTTTTCTCAATTAACTCAGGATAAGCATTTTTCATAACATCGACAACATCAGAAACAATTTTATACATAAAAGGACATTCAATACCTAATTGTTTTCCAAAACGAACAGCTCGTCGAAGTAATCTTCTAAGAACATATCCACGACCAACATTTTCAAAACTAGCACCATCAGATAAAGCAAACGTAATTGCACGAATATGATCAGCAATAATTTTATATTCCTTTTGTCCAGAATAATCAAAATGGGTAAGTTCTGAAATATGCTGAATAATAGGAACAAACAAATCTGTCTCAAAATTACTATCTACTCCTTGAAAAATACAACACCATCTTTCCAAACCAGCACCAGTATCAATATTTTTGCTAGGAAGTTCCTGATAATTTTCACGTTTTACTCCCTCTTTAGAATTAAATTGACTAAAAACATTATTCCAAATTTCCACATACCGTTCTTGATCAATATCTTGTTTAAATAAATCAAAAGCATCATGATTAGGATCATATTTTTCCCCTCGATCAAAGAAAATTTCACTATCAGGGCCACATGGTCCTTCCCCAATTTCCCAAAAATTTCCTTCTAATGGAATAATATGACTAGGATCCAATCCAACTTCTTGCCATCTTCTTTTTGCATCCACATCATCTTTATATACCGTAACATAAAGTAAAGTTTTATCAATTCCAAAATATTGTTCACTTGTCAATAACTCAAAAGCAAATTGTATTGCTTCATTCTTAAAGTAATCCCCAATAGAAAAATTTCCCATCATTTCAAAAAAAGTTTGATGTCTCTTAGTAATCCCTACATTTTCAATATCTACAGTACGAATACACTTCTGAATATTAACAATTCTTCTAGAATTAGGAACCTCAGTTCCATCAAAATATTTTTTTAAAGGAGTAACTCCTGCATTAATCCAAAGTAGACTATCATCTTGAATAGGTACTAATGGAGCACTCTCATAAATTTGATGCCCTTTTTCAGTAAAAAAACGAAACCAAGTATTTCGAATATCATCATGACTCATATATTTCATCTTACTTCACTCCTTCATTATGCTTAATATCTTCTAAAATTTCTTCCAATCTTTGATAATAATCATCAATATTACCATGATTCAAAAGATAATAATCAGCAAAAGCAATTGGACCACCTTTTGCTAAATTTTCTATTTCACTAATATCTCGATAAATAATTGCATCAATAGAAAATGGACGATCAATTCGTTTAGAAACTCGCTCATAACGAATAGCCTTATCGACAACAATACAAACAAGTTTTAATTGAGGAAAGCGCTCAATCAAATATTGATACTCATCCCAAGAATACAATCCATCCAAAACAACATTATCGCCTTTCTCTAAAGAATGACGAATATCTTCTTCCAAAAATTTAGCATAACACGCTTTTCCATGCTCTTTTCTCAAATTTTCACGAAATTCTTTTTCACTTTTTCCATCGGCTGTACGCTCTACTCCTGCTTCCTGCATTAATCGATAAGTAATTCCTCCAAAATATAACTTCACCCATCCAGCTTTCTCTAAATAATCTGTAGCAATACTCTTTCCACTACCACTCATTCCAACAATCGCAATCAATTTACTCATATAATTTCCTCCTGACTCATTTGTTCCTTAGCAATTTTACAAGCAACATCCTTTAACTTATCAAAGCCTGAATTCAAAACACGATAATCAAAAGAATCATACTGCAAAATTTCTTTTTCCGTAATATGTTCTCTCTCCTCTACTGTCAATCCATCATCATAATTTTTACGATATAAATAAATAGATACAACAGAAGAAAATCTTTTTTTCAATTCAGTAAATTCCAAAATCATTCTTGCATCAGTAATAATAAAAGTATCAAAAAAACACGAAAGAATAGAAATATCCTCACATAATCGATCAATCAAAAAATATTTTTTATGCAATCGATTCTGAATAATTTCAATTCCCATTTTCTGCAAAAATTCGCGCGGTTTAGGATCACGATAAGAATCCCAATCAAAATAATTTCTAGCATAAGAATACAATGGTTCACTAAACTGCATAATACAAGGTTTACAACCATAATTTTTTAACTCTTCACATAAAAACTTTCCAAAAGAATTTTTACCACAGTTTGCCAATCCACCAATAACAAATATCTTCATGAAGCTCTCCTTTCATTCAAATAAAAGACCATGCTAGGAGGACATATATAGTCCGGTACCATCCTAACTTGG
>CANQFO010000045.1 GCA_947599755.1 uncultured Bacilli bacterium | reverse complement strand
TAGGAACAGGTTTCTCCATATCCTCCTTTATTTGAGCAATAGCCTTAACCTGATCCGGAGTCAAAGTATACTCAAAATTATTTTCAAATTCCAAAGACAAATCACAATCTTTTGAAAAAGCAAACCCCTTAGCAGCTTCACGTCTTGCATACAAATCAAGTAACTTATTCGCCATGTCAACAACTTTTTTACTAACTCTATCCTTAGTTTTTTTCCACTCATTTCCACCCAACTTATTAATCTTAGGACAAACACCCTCATGACCAGAATATTTACTAAGCAAATCAATCTTTTCAACAGGAATATAAATCTTATCCGAACCCTGATACAAAACTTCCAAATAATCCTTAGAAATTCCCTGAGAAGACAAAGTTTTAATACCATTATAAATACCAATACCATGAACATAATGAACAACATAATCTCCAACATTCAACTTAGAAATATCAATAAAATTAGAAGTATACTGAAAATTAGTATGATACTTTCTCTTTACATCCTGTACCAAAAACAACTCCTTAGCAGTCAAAACAACAACATTCTGATATATAAATCCCTGATTAAATTCATGCTCAATCAAATTAATCTGACAAGGAACAACACTATCCAAAGTAGACTCAACCATTTTTAAATGAACATTCTTTAAAATACTACGAATTTGAAATTTCTTTAAACAAATCAAAACAGTTTTTCTCTGTTTAATCCATTGAACAAGATTCTGCGTAATAGCATCAATATTCTCCATAAAAGGCTTAATTGTTTGAACAGAAAAACGAACAACAGAAGAAATAAAAGAAGAAGATACCAAATTATTAATTGATAAATAATAAATAGGAAATTTCTTATGAATATCAGAAAAAGAAAACATATATTCTCCATGGAAAGAAGAGTCACGAGACAAACGATAAGAACAAACCTCATCCATAATCTTAGAAAAAGCTCCCTCTAACTGATCATAATCCTTAAAAATTTCAAAAGAATCCTTAAAATAATCACTAATAGAATGAACCCCACCCATAGATGGCAAAAACTTTTGCTTACCAAACTTATCTTCATCAACAAATCCACGTACCAAAAATTCCGTAAAAGGACGAATAACAACAGAATTAACATTTTTTAAAGACTTTTGAGTATTTGGATCAAAATATCGAATAGACTCAATAACATCACCAAAAAATTCAATTCGCACCGGATTATCTTCTCCAATAGGAAAAACGTCAACTACAAACCCTCTAACTCCTATCTCCCCAGTCTTATTCACTAAAACATCCCTAGTATAACCACTCAAAACTAATGCATCAGCCAAATTTTGTGGAGAAATATCTTGACCAACCTTCAAAGACAAAACAAAGCTCTCATAAACATCCCTCTCAGGCAAAAAACGCAAATACCCCATTAAATTAGTAATCACAATAATAGGTTTATCAATAAGAATTTCATGAATTGTCTCTAACCTCGTAATACGCAAATCTGGACTGATAGCCAAAGCCTCACTAGTTAAAAAATCATCCATAGGAAACAAATACACATCATTCATATGATTTTTCAAAGAAGAATACAACTGATTTGCATCATACAACGATTGAACAACAACTAAAATACTCTTTTTCTTCTTCTTTAATAACTGAAATAAATAAACACAAAAAAATTCATCAGTAAGCCCAACAATACCCATGTTCTTTTTAACATCAACAGAAATTAACTGATCAAAAAAATCCACCTTATCACCTATTCTTACAATTATATTGATTCATTAAAGACGAAAAATCAACAACAAAAAAATCATCAATTACCCGGTTAATCGTATTAGATAATTCCTCATACAATTTCATCTCTTCCTTAGAAAATTTACCCAACACATAATCCTTAGTATCCATACTTCTATCATGAGAAATACCAATTTTTAACCGCTTATATTCTTGAGTATGCAAACATTTCTCAATATCCTTCAATCCATTATGTCCACCACTACTTCCCCTATCTTTAAGCTTAAAATTTCCAATATTTAAATCCAAATCGTCAGAAATAACTAAAATATCAGAACACGAAATATGATAAAACTGAACAAATTGAAAAACAACTTTACCACTCAAATTCATATAAGACTGTGGTTTCAAAAAAATTACCTTTTCACCAAACAAATCCTCTACTAAATAAAGACCATTAAACTTTCTTTTCCAACCAGAAAAATGACGATTCAAAACATAACGATCAAGCATATAAAACCCAATATTATGTCTAGTATACTCATATTCCAAACCAGGATTTCCCAATCCAACAATTAATTTCATACAAAATCCTCCTAACAAATTATTTCCCGGGAAATAATTTCTACTTATTTCTATGGTATTCTTGATAAACAAAAGATTTAGGAAGATTCCTCTCCTTTGCTACAATTTTGATTGCTTCTTTTAAAGGATAATCATCACAATACAAACAAACATGATCAACAATAGATAAATCATGATAAGAAGTTTTCTCTTTAAATCCCTCAACAACCAATACCATTTCTCCTTTCATCGTATCACAAAAAGAAATCAAATTAGAAATTTTATCACGATAAATTTCTTCATGCAACTTAGAAATTTCTCTACTAATAGAAATATTTCTATCACCAAAAACGTCCAATAAATTAGAAAGAGTCCGCTTAATCCGATGACAAGATTCATAAAAAATCAAAGTATAAGGCAAACGTTTCAATAACTCAAGTTCACTCTTCATCTTAGAATCCTTAGCAGATAAAAACCCATAAAACAAAAAAGGAAGAGGAGAAAGACCAGAATTAGACAAAGCAGGAACAAACGCAGTAGCTCCCGGTAAACTAATAACATGACCACCATTTAAAATAACCTCCCGAACAATAACAAAACCCGGATCACTAATAATAGGACTTCCCTGATCAGTTACCAACCCTATATTTTTTCCCTCACTAAGCAAAGAAATAACAAAATCCTTCACTTTTGACTCATTAAATTCATGACAACTCACTAACCTTTTATTCAAAGAAAAATGCTGAAGTAACTTCAAAGTTTCCCTAGTATCCTCACATAATAAAACATCCACCATCTCCAAAGTTTTCACCGCTCGAATGGTAATATCATCCAAATTACCAATAGGAGTAGGAATCAAATATAAACTAGCAACACCATCATAACTTTTCTGACTCATTATCTAACCTCCCTCAACATACTCTGATATTCATCCGTCTCAACACCATCTTCATTATACAAAACAAAAGGTTGCTCCACTTTTAATCCAGCTTTACCATTCTTAACACCCTCAATAAATACCAAAGTTGTCTCCTTATGAATATTTTCATAAATAAACCGAACCCTTTTTGGTTCAATATTATTCTTCCTAAATTCATCAAACAACTCCAACAATCGATCAGCTCTATGTACTATAGCAAACTTTCCTCCATTTTTCAACAGTTTCCTACAAATACAAAAAACATCACCCAAAGTGATTGTAACCTCATGCCTTGCAAGAAATTTTTCATAAGAAAAATTAGGAATCGTCTGATCTGTATACTTAAAATATGGAGGATTACAAGTAATCACATCAAAACTATCAGACTCAACACTCATAGCATACTCTTTCATATCCATATGAACAATAGAAATTTGTTCTTCCAAATGATTATAACAAACAGATTTCCACGCCATAGAAGATAATTTTTCCTGTAATTCAACCCCGACAATAGACTGATTCGTTCTCAAAGATAAAATCAACGGAATAACACCATTACCAGTACCTAAATCCAAAATTTTTTTATCACGAAACCGCAAAGAAACCAAATTAGCAAGAATAACACTATCCAAAGAAAAAGAAAAGCACTGATCATCCTGATAAATTTTCCTATCACGATAACCCAATATATCATTTAAAACTTCCATAACTATAATTCCTTCAAAAATTCAACAATTCCCTTATCATTCAAATCAACACTATATGATCGCTTAAAAATATTAACAGAAACAACCTTACCATTACCCATTGGAGTATCAACAACCTCACCTATCTTAGGTAAACTTTTCTTCAATTCAGTATAAATATCATTCTCATAACCTAAACAACAAAGTAAACGTCCACAAACACCATTAATCTTAGTTGGACTAAGAGCCAACATCTGATTCTTAGCCATATTAATAGAAACACTATTAAAATCAGATAAAAAAGAATTACAACACAAAAATAATCCACAAGGACCTAATCCACCAATTTTCTTAGCCTTATCTCGAACACCTATCTGCCTTAATTCAATTCTCGTTTTATATCTTTGAGCCAATTTCCTTGCAAGTTCACGAAAATCAACACGATTTTCTGATAAAAAAGAAAATAAAAGCTGTGTCCTATCTAAATTATAATAAGCATCAACAAAATTCATCTCCAACCCCAATTCCTTACTAAACTTTCTAGCATCCTCAACAGCCCTAACAGAAACCTCCATATTAGCATGAAATTGAAAAAGATCATCCTCAGTAGCAATTCGAATAACCTTATTCAAAGGCAAAACCAAATTCTGTTTCTTTTCTCGATAACGTTCCTTAATAACTGTTCCAATCTGTAATCCATACTCAGTTTCAATCACAACAAAATCATCCTGATGAATATCCAATCCATCTGCAGATAAATAATATTTACTTTTTGTTGTCAAAAGCGAAACTACTACAACCTCTATCACAACTTACCCTCCAATCAATTTAGCAAAAAATGAATCTAACCACAACTTATAATTAACATTATAATCCAATTTTTCCAAAAATTCCTCTATTACAAAAACAAAATGAAGAATACTTTTTTGATCAACTTTTTCCAATAAAGAAGTAATATCATTTGGACAAACAAAATCATCTTGATTAGAAATAAAATTCAAATAAAAAATAAAAGCCTCAGAAATTTCCTGTAACCTCGTCTTAACTAAATCTTTGTTTTTATCAGGCAAAAGATCAGAAAAAATTTGCTGATAATGAAGAAATAACTCTTCCCTTTTAACAATAAACTCCAAAAGGGAAATAACTTCTGAAGAAAAACTACAATGAAAATTCTGATCATTAAGAGACAACACTTGACATCTAGATAAAATAGTATCCAAAACCTTATATCGATTAGTAGTTAACAAAATAGCAATAATATTATCCTCCGGTTCCTCCAAAAATTTTAACATTGTATTAGCAGAAGAAACATTTAACCTATCTGCTTGCTTAATTACATAAATTCTCTTACCACCAAATAATGAACAATTTCCAAAATCACTCTGCAAATCCAATAATTGACTCTTCCGAATCCATTGACCATCAGGTTCAATAATTCTCAAATCTGGATAACAATTATTCTCAACAAAATCACATACAGAACAATTAGAACAATGAAGAGAATCCAACGTATAATGTCCCATATTACACAACAACATTTTTATAAAAGAAAAAACAAAAAACATATCCTCTGAATAATTACTAACCTCAATTAAATATGCATGAGAAACCTTACCAGATTGCAAAAAACAAGAAATAGCATCCAAAAAATTTATTTTACACTTAGACAAAGAATTCATTTCATACCTCACAACATCAATATTTTAAACAAAACCAAAGCAATTAATGCAGGACTACCCAAAAAAGTAACAAATAAAATAGTAAAAACATTAATAGGAATAATCATATTAAAATTAACTGCAATCAAATTATAACCATATAAAACAAAACCACTAATAATCAAATTTTTCAAATAATATAATATTTTTTTCATAATATCTCCTTTTAATAGAAGATTATGAAAGAAAAAAAATATTATTCTACCTCTTTACGATCAGTTAAGGCCCTCTCTAAAGTCAAACCATCCAAATATTCCATATCAGCACCAATGGGAACACCACTAGCTAATCGAGTAATTTTAATATCCATTCCATCCAAAATCTTTTTAATATATAAAGCTGTAGTTTCCCCCTCAATACTAGGTTTAAAAGCAAAAATAATCTCTTGAAAATGCTCGTGTTGAATCCGATCCAATAACTGATTTAATCCAATATCCTCAGGATTAATTCCATCAAGAGGAGAAATCAACCCATTTAAAACATGATATTTTCCATGAAACATACTCATTTTTTCAAAAAGAAACACAGTCTTAGTATCCTCAACAACACATAAAATATCAGAAGATCTAGTATCATCACTACAAACAAAACAAAAATCATTTTCCGTAAGAGTATTACACAAAGAACAAGGATGAACCCTTTTCTTCACATTTTTAAGACTACTAGAAAACAAATCAACCTGTTCATCTTCCAAACCTAATACACAAAAAGCAAGCCTCTCAGCAGTTTTTTCCCCAATACCAGGCAAAAACTTAAAAGATTCCACCAAATTTTTAATACTATTAGGATACATAAACTAAAATAATCCAGGAATATTACCAAATTTTCCCATCTTAATCTCAGTTTCTTTATCAATCTTCTTAATTGCATCATTTACTGCCAACATAATCATATCCTGAAGTATTTCAATATCATCAGAAGAAAAAGAATCCGAAGAATTAATCAAAACATTAGTAACTTCCTTATTTCCTTTCATAGTAACCTTTACCAAAGAACTTTCACCAACAAATTCACTTTTGTCAATCTCATCCTTTATTTTCAACATATCCTTTTGCAAAGCCTGAGCCTGCTTCATCATCGCTTGAATATTCATTATTCATTCCTCCTTAATCAATTTCTACAATATCACCAAATAACTTAACTGCATCACTTACCATTATATCATCATTATGAACATCTTCCAATACATAATCAGGTTCATCCTGAAAAGAATATTGAATTCCCTCCTTCAAATTTTTAATATATCTTCTCTTTTCACTCTCCCAATTTTCATCACTAATAATAGCAATCTTTTTATCAGAATGAGTAATATCATGATAAACAGAAGAAAGCTTATCAAGATTAACCAAATTTTGATCAACAACAGAATCATATTCATAACTAATAATCATACTATCCTTACTAACAACCCTTACCTTAGAATCTAATAAAGAACAAACAATATACCCAATTTGCTGATCAAAAGTAAAATCATTTAACAATTTCATTTTTTCAATTTCCTCTTTCAGCAAATCCTTATTAGCACCAGCAAAAGTATTATTAATCCTAACTTTCATAACCTCATCAATATTTAAAATTTTTCTAACCGAAGAAGAAGCGTCATGATCAACAATATTTTCCACAGAAGAATCAAAATTAACCTGTTTAGCTACATCAACATTGTTAACATCATTACTACCTCCAGAAATAACCAAATCAGTATTTTGAACTACTTTATTCTTATCACTATCAGAAACATTTATTTCCCGGGAAATATTTTTAAAAGAATCACCATCAGCCTTCTTTAAATCCTCAATAAAATTTAAAAACATAATTTCAATATAAATACGAGGATTACTACTCCTTTTAATATCGAACATATTTTCGTTAATAACATTAATTAATCGAGAAATTTCAGAAACAGAAAACGCAGGAGCAGAATTTAAAACATAATAATCCACAAGCATATCCCTTAAAAAATACATCAACTGAGAAAGAATTTGAATCAAATTTTTTCCCTGATTGTTATAATCATTAATAAGAGACAATATAGAAGAAACATCAGAAGAAAAAAGAAAACAACAAAACTTATTCAATTCCTTTTTAGTAATAACACCATTTAATTCCGCAAAATCATCAAGTGTAATTTTTGAATCAGTATAAGAACTCAACTTATCTAAAATACCCAAAGAATCACGCATACCCCCATCAGAAGAAATCGCAATCTCACTTAAAACCTCATCATCAATATCAATAGACTCTTCCTTACAAACAAATTTCATTCTTTCCACAAGCATATCATTAGAAATTCGCTTAAAAGAAAAACACTGACACCTAGAAACAATAGTCTCAGGAACTTTCTGAAGATCAGTAGTAGCCAAAATAAAAATTGCATGCTTTGGAGGCTCCTCTAATGTCTTTAACAAAGCATTAAAAGCACCAATCGACAACATATGAACTTCATCAATTATATAAACCTTATATTTAAGTTCAGTAGGAACAAAAGAAATTTTATTTTTCAATTCCCGAATCTCATCAACTCCATTATTAGAAGCCGCATCAATTTCAATAATATCTACACATTCCTTTTCATAAGAATGCAAACAAGCATCACATTCACCACAAGAATTACCATTAATAGGATTAAAACAATTAATAGATCGAGCAAAAATCTTAGACAAAGTAGTTTTACCAGTTCCCCTAGGACCAAAAAACAAATAAGCATGACTAAAAGACTGATGAATAATAGAATTCCTTAAAGTTTTTACAATCACATCCTGCCCCACAACACTATCAAAATTTTGAGGTCGATATTTCCTATACAAAGCATAATACATAGAACAAAATACCTCCTATAAACCTATTGTACCAAATTTCCAATAAAAAGTCTTTAGCTTTAATAAAATTATATTTATAATTTAATTGAAAAATGAAATGTCTATTTGATATGTATATAGACATTAAGTCGTTCAACTGTTTTTATTTTAGTC
>CANQFO010000044.1 GCA_947599755.1 uncultured Bacilli bacterium | reverse complement strand
ACATATATAGTCCGGTACCATCCTAACTTGGCCTTAATTCAGATAACGGTTATTCCGCTAAAACTCAAAAAGCAGCTTCCTAAAAGAGAAATTTCTCATTTTCACCAACCATGAGCTCTCTAAAAATCGATCTTTCAGTACTCCTCTTTTTTCTACATTTTATCATACTAATCATTTATTTACTCTTCTCCTACTACTTTAGAACGAACATCAATCTTTTCGTTAACGAAAGTAAGAATAACTTTCAAACAAGCAACGACAGGAGTAGCAACTATCATTCCTATGATACCAAAAAAATGTTGAAAAATCAAGAGACTAATCATAATTGTTACAGGATGTAACTTCATTGTATGACCCATAATCAATGGTTGATAAAAATTATTTTCTAAAAGTTGCACAACAACAATAGAAATAATGCAACCAATCCCTACTAACGGAGACATGGTAAATCCAACAATAACAGCAGGAACAGCTCCAATATATGGTCCAAAATAAGGAATAATATCAGTAATTGCACAGAAAAAAGCAAAAATAAGTGGTGCTCTCAAACCAGCAATCGTAAGACCAACACTTTGCGTAACAAATACAAGTAACATCACAGAAAAAACTCCTTGAACATAACTACGAAGAGAATGATTAATTCGATTGCCAAGATCCTGATAATGAGTTCGAAATCTTAAAGGCATAAAAGAAATCAAATTCTGATTAATCTTATCAAAATCAAACAACATATAAAATCCAACCATCAATCCCAAGATAAAACTCATCCCAAAATTAACAACAGACTTTCCCATACTCAATACTAAATTTGGCAAATTATTAGTAATATCTTTTCCTACATTTTCAATACTAGAATAAATTTGATCTTGAATCATTCTAATATTAAAATCATAATAACTAAAAGACTCAAAAACATCATTTAACCATCGCCTAACTTGAGTTAATAAATCAGGAATCGCACCAACAAAATCCCTAATTTGATTAACAAAAGTAGGTAACAACAAATAAAGTAATAAAAATAAACCACCTAATAAAAGCATATATACAAAAATACAAGCAACTACTCTAGGAATTCTCTTACTTTCTAGAAACTGAACAACCGGATCACATAACCATGCAATTAAAAGCCCAATAAAAATAGGAGAAATCACAATAAATAAATCTTTTAAAAATGAAAAAACATGCCATTCTTTCAATAAATATGTTCCCAAAACTATCAAAGCAATAATTGCCATAGTATAACCAATATTAATAAGTTTTCTTCCTGTATTTAAAATTTCATTTAAACTAGTAATATCAATCTCTTTATCTTTTTTCTTTAAAAACATTTCTGCATACCTCCAATCTCTTCTATGATAAATATTTTATCATATCATTTTTTTGAAAACAATAAGAACAAAAAAATTTAATTCATCTATCTAGAAAAAAAAAGATTTTGATATAATATACTTGGTGATAAAAATGAATACCATAAAAGAAAACGTTCAAAATGAAATCATCATAAAAAATTCAAAATTTATTACATTGTTAATAAAAATTAATGAAGAAGAACAAGTAACAATAGAATTAGAAAAAGCTCAAAAAAAATATCCCAAAGCAACACACTATTGTTATGCATATATTTTCATGAATAAAGAAAAAGCAAATGATGATAAAGAACCTCAAAACACAGCAGGAACTCCCATGTTAGAAATATTAAAAAAAAATAATTTAACAAACATTTTAGCCATCACCATACGATACTTTGGTGGAATAAAGCTAGGAGCAAGTGGACTCATTAGAGCATATTCAAATTCAGTAAGAAAAGCCTTAGAAAAAACTGATATCAAAAAATTAGAAAAAGGCTATTTAATAGAATTAACCTTTCCCTACAACCAACAAAAATTATTAGATAACTTACTAAAAGAAATGAATATTACTTCAAAAGAATTTTTAGAAGAAATAAAATACATGATTGAAATACCAGAAAAAAAATTAAATTTATTAAAAAAGCATTCTTATAAAATCATAAAAGAAATAAACATAACAGAAAAATAAAGACACATCAGTCTTTATTTTTAGTTATAATTAATTAACATTTTCAATCGCTTAATAACTTTTTTCTCAATTCTAGAAATATAAGATTGACTAATTCCTAGCTTTTCCGCAACCTCTTTTTGCGTTAACTCCTCATGTCCCAATAAACCATAACGCAAAATCATAATATCTCGATCTCTAGGTTTTAAATGTAGTACTTCGTTAATCATTAATTTTCGTTCTGCTTCCTCTTCTATTCCCCTAGTAACAATATCTGGATCAGTTCCTAAAACATCTTCTAAATGAAGTTCATTACCTTCCCCATCCAAAGATAAAGAAGCATCAATACTAACTTCAGTTCGAATTCTCTTATTCTTTCTTAAATACATTAAAATTTCATTATCAATACATCTAGAAGCATAAGTTGCCAATTTAATATTTTTATCTTTACTAAAAGTATTAATTCCTTTAATTAATCCAATTGTACCAATACTAACCAAATCCTCTAAATCAATTCCCGTATTTTCATATTTTTTTGCTAAAAAAACAACTAATCTCAAATTATGTTCAATCAAAACATCTTTAGCATTTTGATCCCCATCATCTTTTAATGCTACATAATAATCCTCCATTTCTTTAGATAATGGTTCAGGAAGCATATCTGTTGCTCCTACATAAAATATACTTTGAACACGACTAAACAGCTTCTTTAAAAATGCAATAAACTTTCTCATAAATCCTCCTTAAATTGATTTGGTAATATACATTGTACTCCTCCAAGGCAAAATTTTTCTTTACTCATTCCTACTAAACAATTAGTAAAAATTTTATCCTTAACAATTACTCGATCAGGTAAAAAGCA
This sequence comes from uncultured Bacilli bacterium, assembly GCA_947599755.1. Taxonomy (GTDB): domain Bacteria; phylum Bacillota_I; class Bacilli_A; order RF39; family UBA660; genus CANQFO01. Next base: position 6,100 of record CANQFO010000044.1, on the reverse strand, counting down.
AGGAATAACTCCACTCGTATTAAGTGCCTTATAAGGAACATAAATAAACTTAGATTTTGCAACTTTAATATCACAATTAACCAAAATAACAGCTCGCTTTTTAAATGGATCAGTTAATTGATTTCCTGTATCTAACATTCCTTCTAATTTATATTGCTTAGATCCAAAATCAATTTCCACAGGATAAACATTTTCATACATCCTGCGATATTTAACATGTTCAAAAAGATAAGAAAAAAGAATAATTGGTGCAAATAAGAAAAAGAACAAAAGATTAAGCTGAATTCCATTTTTCACAAACACCATACCCTGTTGATCATAAGTAGTCGTAATACCTAATAAATAAAGACTACCACCCAAAATCACACTAAGCAGATAAAAATAACCTATGCAACGAAAAAAATCTCTTTTTCCAAAAGTAACAAAAATCATCAAACAACTTAAAAATATCTTAAATAAAAATAAAGAAAAAGAATGAATGTGAAAAAAAAGAAAAAAAGTCGATAAAGATCCAACGGTACTACCAAACAAAAGTCTAATCAATGATGTTTGTTTTTTCAAAATTTTCTTTGTTCCAAAAAGCAATAAAAAATCAAAGAAAAAATTGATAAAAAAGACAAAATCTAAATATACTTTCATGTTATCACCACATCTAATATACAAAGAAAAAAACGACTTATCTGTCGTTTTTCGGATAAATTCTAGATTTTCTTCTTATGAATAAATATCTTAATAATATAAGACAAAAAGATAATCATAAGAATAACAAAAGCCCATTTCAAAATTAAATTAAACGTTCCTTCAGAATATTTATTAATAATTCCAAATATACTTTCAGGCAAATATTTTCCAATCAAAGCACTAACATCAGGAAGACCAATATTATTTTTAACAAATGTTAAAATCCGTAAAAAAATATCAATAATTGCCATAAAAAAAACAAAAGAAGAAAATCTCTTAAAAAACATAACCACAATTAAAATTAAAACAATTAACACAGCTAAATCAATATACATACTCCACCTCTATCTTTCTATATCTATTGTATCAAATGATATCAATTAAGTCCATGAATTAAAAGAAAAAACTAAAATTTGACAGTCTTATCAAATACAATCACAAAATAACAAATGTATTCCTACAATTTCAAACTAATATCAAACAAATGAAAAAAACGATAAAAATAGTCTTTCCATTTTTTCGTTTTTCATTTAATGATTTATAACTTTTTCAATATACGAAAAAAATTATTTCTGAACAAAAACTGCAGTATCCTCTGTAATAAGTTGATATAATGCTTCAACATCCTCTATTTGCATATTTACACATCCATGACTACCATCATATTGATAAGTACTAGAAGTATATTCATCCCTCTCTCTCCAAGATGCATCATGAAAACCAATTCCTCGCTCAGGAAGAAAAGGCATCCAATAATGAACATAACTAGCATAAGAACTGCCATCATCATTGACTCCTCTTAATATCTCATTCAAACTAATATTAGAACGTTTCAAGACAAAAGAACCAGTTGGAGTATCATGAGTACCCTGATTACCAGTAACAACAGAAGCCATCAACTTCTGTAGCCCATTTCGATAAAAATAAAGTACCTGATCACTAATATCTAAAAGAATTAAACTAGAACTAACTAAATCTGAGCGTATATAACCATATCGATTAGAAAGCTTAACTCGATACCATCCATTAGCATAACTAACCATTCTAAATTGCTCTCCAATGGAAGCACTACGAATAACTTGAGAATTAGTAGTAGGTTTTTTACGAATATTAACATCCCTAGCAATGACAATTACCTTATTTCTCAATCCCTGATTAATTAAATACTTATTAGATAAAGAATTCAATCGAGAACACGTATCAGGGCCAACAACTCCATCAATAGATACATGTAATTTTTTCTGTAACAAACGAACACATTGATCAGTTTTTTGCCCAAATATCCCATCAATAGACAACTTACATCCCATTTTCTGATTTAATAATTTTTGTAAAATGCTTACATCCTTACCAGTATTACCAAAAGATAAATATTGATTACAATTTAACGATTGAGCAAAAACAGAAAAAGGATTAAAAAGAATAGTAACAATAATTACCACAAAAATTTTCTTCAAACAAATCAACTCCAAAATTATTCTAAAATCAACCTCCAACTTTGTCAATATAAAAAAAAGAATCATTGGAATATCCCAAATAATTCTAATAAAATTAAAGTAAACTTAATTATTCTTTTGAACAAATTTCGAAAATTCCCTCATTTCCGAAGTAGTCAAATCTGTATCTGCTAACTTTTCAATTAAACTCTTTTGATCACGAGACAATTTCTTAGGAGTATAAACTTTAAAAATAACATACATATCTCCTTTTCTCTTATGATATTTATCATCAATTCCTTTGCCCTTAAGTCTTTGTTTATCCTCACTATTTGTACCAGGAGAAACATTTAATTTAACATTTCCGTACAAAGTAGGAATAACCTTTTTACACCCCAAAATTGCCTCAGTAACAGTAAGAGGTACCTCTAAATAAATATCATCATTATCCCTTACATAATAGTCATGATCACTAACAATAAATTCTAAATACAAATCACCATTAGAACCACCATGATAACCAGGATTCCCTTTTCCACTAACTCTTAGCCGATCTCCTGAATTAATTCCTGCTGGAACATTAACCGTAATTGTTTTATTTTTTTGAACCTTTCCTTTCCCTTTACATACACTACACTTTCTACGAAAAACTTTTCCTGAACCATCACAATCAGGACAAGTACTCTTAGAAAGAAAAGAACCAAGTATAGTCTGCTGTGTTGACGTAATAACGCCACTACCATGACAAGTACTACATGATTCAGGATCAAACCCTCCCTGACCATGGCATTCATCACATTCTTCTACAACATCAAGATTAAATTTTTTTTCTACTCCATAAACAGCATCTAAAAAATCAATCTCCATCCGCATTAACACATCACTACCTCGACTAGCTCTCCTTCTAGCATTAGATGACGCACCACCAAATGAAGAAAAGGAAGAAGCTCCTCCAAAGATAGAATCAAAAATATCTCCAAAGTCAAAATCACTTGCATCGAAGCTAGAAGAAAAGCCTCCAAATCCTCCAAAGCCACTACCAGCATTATTTCCTACACCAGCATGGCCATATTGATCATACATTTTTCTCTTATTTTCATCTGATAAAACAGAATAAGCTTCCTGCGCCTCTTTAAATTTTTCTGCTGCATCTGGATTATCCTTATTCAAATCTGGATGAAATTCCTTCGCCTTCTTACGAAAAGCACTCTTTATTTCTGCCTCACTTGCATTTTTACTAACACCTAAAACTTCATAATAATCACGCTTTTCTGCCATAAAATCACCTCTACTCTTCACTATAAATTTTTCTAAATTCCTCAACCGTAGTAACAAAGCTATGAATAGCGCGCTCAAAAACCAATTTATCCGTCAAATCAATATCAATAATCTTTAACACCTCTAAAGGATAATCCCTTCCCCCAGATGATAAAAATTGAATATATTTTTCCCTAAAACCAGAAGTATCTTGAATAAGTCTTTCACATATATAACAAGAAATAGCTAAACTCGTTGCATACTGATAAACATAAAACGGAGTATAAAAATGTGGAATTCTAAGCCATTCATAACGAATCTCATCATCAACAACCACCTGTTCACCAAAATAATCTAGATTTAATTGATAATAAAGATCACATAAATAATCACTCGTTAAAACATTTTTATTTTCTACATATTGATGAGCTTTCCATTCAAACTCACAAAACATTGTCTGACGAAAAAGTGTAGCCTTAAATAAATCCAATTTTTCATTTAAAATAGACAGTTTTTCTTCTTTACTACTAGCATGCTCATACATATAATGATTCAATAATAATTCATTAGTAGTAGAAGCAATTTCTGCCAAAAATATAGGATAATTAGCAGTAATATAAGGATTATTTTGATTCGTATAATAAGTATGCATAGAATGTCCTAACTCATGAGCCAATGTACTCACATCAGTATACGTTCCCGTATAATTTAAAAGAACATAAGGAATGGTATCAAAACTACCAGTAGAATAAGCACCACTCTTTTTCCCTTTATTTGGATATTTGTCAATCCATCCCTCAGAAAAAGCTCTTTTCAATTGATTAGTATAATCCTCTCCTAAAACACTCAAAGCACAAAGAACAATATCTTGAGCTTCCGAAAAAGAATATTTTCGATTAGAATCAGGATTAGCAATTCGAACATAACTATCATACAAATGAAATTCTGAAACATTCAAAATTTCTTTTTTCAATTGATAATAATCATAAAGAGAAGAAAGATTATCTCTCACTACTTCAATCAAATTTTGATAAAGAACAATAGGAATATGTTTAGGATTTAAATACAAACTAAGAGAATTTTCATAATTTCTAAGTTTACTAGTAATAACATCTTTTTGTACAACAGCCTGATAAGCAGCAGTTAAAGTATTTTTAACTCCTCCATATACCTCATATAATCTAGAAAAAGCACTACGTCGAACTTCCCTATCCTTAGATTGTATATAAATAGAATAATTAGCTTCACTTAAAGGAACCGTTTGACCTTGTTCATCTTGAATAGAACCAAAATCCAAATCAGCATCAGTAAGATAAGAAGAAATTTCTTCCCCTGCAGATAAAACTGGGCCATACATAGAAATTACTTTTTCAATTTTTTCATCTAAAACATGGCTTTTCTGTTCAAGAAGCTTTTCAAAAAAATATTGATAAGATTTTAAATCCTTTTGTTCTTGAATATATTGATAAATCTTAGCTTTATCTTCTTTTAAAATCTGTGGAACAACAAATGCCGTTTTTTCCTCATAAAAAGCATATAAATTCACAACTTTACCAACTAAAGTTTGATAAACACTATTTCCTTTATCCTCATCACTTTTACAATTTGCATAAACAGATAACTTCTCTAATGTTCGACAAATTTCCTCATCCTGTAGAAAAAATTGACAAAACAAACGAGAATTATCCAAAAAACGTTGGGAAAAAGAAGATAGCTGTTCAATATCCTTTTCTACCCGATCCAAATCATTAAAAAATTCCTGTTCATTTGGATAAATTAAATCAATTTTCCATTGATCACGACTACTAATTTCTTCACGTGTCTTGATTTTATTCATATATCTCTCCTATTGATAAGATGAAAAAGTAGTCATCATGGCTACTTCCTCTAATTTTTTATTCTTCTTCAATATCAGCTTCCTGAACATCTGAATCATCATCTTTTTTCTTTTTCTTACTCTTCTTTTCTTCTTTATCTGAATCAGAAGATTCTCCATCATTTTGATGTTCTTTAGCAGCTTGTTCATAAACTTTTGAAGCCAAAGCCATTGCTTTTTCTTGTAACTTTTCTTTTTTCTCTTTAATTTCATCTAAATCATCTTTATCCAATGCCTTTTTCAAATCTTTAATCAAATCTTCAGCTTCTTCTTTTTCTTTCTTGTCAACTTTATCTCCTAAATCTTTAATGGCCTTTTCAGTTTGGAATACCATTTGCTCAGCATCATTTCTAAGTTCAGCTTCTTCTTTTCTTTTCTCATCTGCTTCCTTATTTTCCTCTGCCTCTTTACGCATTTTTTCAATTTCCTCATCAGTAAGATTTGTACTAGAAGTAATCGTAATAGATTGTTCCTTATTTGTACCTAAATCTTTAGCGGTAACATTAACAATACCGTTTGCATCAATATCAAATTTAACCTCAATTTGTGGAACACCACGTGGTGCAGGTGGAATATTCGTTAATTGGAATCTTCCTAAAGTCTTATTATCATTAGCCATAGAACGTTCACCCTGTAATACATGAATATCAACAGCTGGTTGATTATCTGCAGCAGTTGAGAACACTTCAGACTTAGAAGTAGGTATCGTTGTATTTCTAGGAATCAATGTTGTCATAACACCACCTAAAGTTTCAAGACCAAGAGAAAGTGGAGTAACATCCAATAATACAATATCATTAACATCTCCAGTTAATACACCACCTTGAATAGCAGCACCCATAGCAACAAC
>CANQFO010000043.1 GCA_947599755.1 uncultured Bacilli bacterium | reverse complement strand
AAATTAGGTACAATAATTTTATAGCACATCTTTTTTCATGCTCAAGATGTGCCATAAAATGCTTTACATTTTATCATTAAATTTTTTATATATAAGATTTCTTATCATTGTCATTACATTCATTAAACATCCAGAAATTGCATTTAAAAATAAATACTGAAAAACAAATAATAAACTTGAAAATATTTGATATTTTAATAAAGTATCTTTTTTATTTTTTTGAAAACTCATTATAAGAACTACTAATGCCATTATTCCAAATAATTGTGCTATATAAAACATTTATTACCACCTTAATATTTATTCTTCTATTATATATTTTTTAATTGCATTAACAACTTCATCATGGACTTTTCCATTGCTTATTAATGCACCTTTGATACTCTGATCATATCTTTGTTCATTTCCAAATAAATTAGTTACTTTTCCGCCTGCTTCTTCAACTATTACTTTAACAGTAGCAATATCACAATTTTTGTGTTTAGTACCTGGAAAAATTGCAAGAGTAAAATCGCCAGATGCAACACACATACAAGCTCTTATAACACTTCCTATGCCAATAAAATAAGCTTTATGTTCTAACTCTTGTACAACTTCAGATATATTATAATCTGCATTAGGCCATAAATCATAGTTACACACAGCTTTCATATCATCTAAATTATAATCATTTACAGATATTTTTTCATGATTTTTATAAGCACCTTTTCCTTTAATTGCTGTATATAAACTATCTGTAAATGGGTCATAAACTACTCCAACATTTGGAACACCATCAATTACCAATGCCAAGGAAAATACTGCTACTGGTATATGCCTAGCATACATAGCAGTTCCATCAACTGGATCACATACCCATACAAAATTGCTTTTACCAAATTGCTCTTCTTCGCCATCTACACTATGTTCAGGATATTTTTCTTTTACTCTTTTAATTAAATATGAGTTAATTTCTGTATCCGCAATAGTTACAATTGTTTTATCTCCTTTATAGCTAGCACCATTATTTTGATTAAAGTATTTAATCATGATTTTACCTGCCTGATGAGCAATATCTTTGGCAAATTCTAAATATTCTTCCATCACTAATCTTCACTCCTTAATTTTGATACTAATATTTCTGCATTTTTATAAGTTATTGAATTTTCCCCATATCTATCTTTAATATCTTCTAGTCTTTTAATATAACCAACATCATTACCATATTTATCAATTTGCATATCTGCTTTATTTAATATTTTTAAATATAATGATGAATATTCTGCATTTATATTTCCATGATAATAAACTTCTTTCCAATATTTATATTGATTTCTTTTTAATATTTCTCCACCTATATGATCATGATCAGAATTATTTCCGTATTCATAACCAATATCATGATTTAAGCCTAATACAAATAAATCTTCTAGTTCATTATCAGCTAAATTATATTTTTTGCCTATTTCAACCATTTTTCTAGCAACAGCTAAACTATGTTTTAATCTATTCTCATCCATATTTTCTCTCCGTAATTATCCTTCTTATCAAAACGCAATATTATTTTTTTAATCAATTATCTATATAAATTCATTAAAACATTAGTCAAACAATCTTCTTCAGTGTCAGTCATATTAGACCAGCCCTTATATATTTCGTTAGTTAAAAGAGCATATTCTAATAGTTTAGTAATTCCCCTTCTTTCCATATATCGGTAAATTTACAATACCATTTAACCTTACCTTTATCCATTCATCATTATATCCTTTTTTACAATAATATTCTACTGCTCTATTCACTACAATTTTAGGATCAAACACTTCATCAATTCTTTCACTTCCTAAATTTGCAAGCCATAGTTTAAATGGTTCTGCTTTATTTGATGGGACAGATTCCATTAATCCTAAAATTTTCTTAGTATCTAATACATCAGTGTTATAAAATTTTCCATCTTTTGCTTTTAATTTCAGTTGACTACATTTTGTATTTTTTTATTTAAACATGTAAAATGTTAATTATCGCAAAGTCTTATCAATAAAGGATTTCTTAAAAGGGTTTAAAATCAATCGCAATTAACCAGTTGATTCCAACTGATAGAAGAATTTTTTTTATTGCTTTTGTTCTTTATAAAAAATCTTTTCTATAATTTTAACATTTTTGAAATATATTACTATACTTAAATTTTTGAATGATTAACTGTTTCTTCATTAAGTTGTTGTTTTATACTGTTTACGATAAAGTCAATAACATCATGCTCATCTTCTTTTATATATTTTTTATCATCTTCAGTAATATCTGTAAAATATTTATTTAAATTTTTATTAATAGATATACTATTTAGTGGATAACCAGGATCTATCTTATTTGAAGGTTTATCTACAATATAAAAATCTTCTTTACTCCAAGTATAAGTTTTCTCTGCGCCATTACCAATTACTGCTATACCATAAACCCATCTACAAGTTAATTTACCACCATCACCATAGGTATGTGCCAAATTAGAATAGTACTCTAACATCTCTTCGTCTGAAAGTCTTTTCCCATTCACCCTTCTAACAAACATTCCTGGTTGTTTATCTTCTGGTATATTATCAATATACAAATTATCATCCATAGCAAGAACAGGTAAATCATAAATATTTGCATATGCTCTTGCTTTTATCATAGCATTTTCTATTGCATTCTTTCCCTCTTCGACAACATCTATTTTTTTATCTATATCTTTTATGGAAATTATTTCTATGTTATTTTCTAAAAGCCTACTTTTAAATCTTTTTACTTTACTTTCATTTTCAGTAGCAAATAATATCTTTTTCATATAAACACCTCATTTTTTATTTCATTTTCTATTATCCAAATTATATCTTCTATTGACTTATCAATATTAAATATACCATTACCAACTGGATAATAAACAGAATAAACTTTATATATATTTTCATTAATTTTTATTTTGTGACATATTTTTCTATTTTGAGATACTGAAATTTTTTTATTTAAAATAATAGAACTAACTTGATTTCCAAAAGTAATTATCACTTTTGGTTTAATTATTTCTATTTCCTTGAATAACAAATTAAGATATTTTTTTAATACAGCATCTGATAAAGGTCTTGCATCTATTTGAGTGCATTTTCCTAGATTAGTAATAAATATTTTATTATTTTCAATTTCTTTATAAACATAATCACAAAATTCATAATCCCAATCTTTTGATTTCTTTTCTTGAATTTTGTTAAATACATCATCACCTAATAAATTAACTTTATAAAACAACTTCCATATATTTTTAGTTCCAAGCCATGGAGATTTTCTACCTTTCCATGATTTATCACTTGCAATATTTTTACCAGTAGGATTCATGAAAACAAAACAAATATCAGGATTATCTTCGCATCCACCATTATATATAGAATTTAGATCCTTAGCTCCATATTTGACCTGCATTTTATCATATTCTTTTTCTAAATCTTTTATTTTCAAAACATTCACCTTCGTTCTACTAAAAGTTTTCCATAAATCCGTATCACACAGTTGATATATGACGGATTTTGGTATTTATTTTATATTTTCATCTATCCAATTTAAAAATTATCTACTTGAATTTTTTATTTCAAAACTTGAAATTTCAGCAACTTCATCATTATGGATTTTCTTTATTTCATTTTCTATTTCTGAGAATTTACTTTCTGTTGTTCTAAAGTCTAATTTGTACTCATCACATTCTTCTAATTAACTATTCCACCAATATTTAGAGTGAACTTTCACAATTTGACATATTGATTATTTTGTTTGCAACTTCTAATTTATCACAAAGTGTCATTACAATTATATATTAACTCATTTTTATCCATTCCTATTAATAAAATTTATCTTATTCTCTTTTAAATTTTCCATTAATTTATCTAATCCATGATTTTTAATATCCAAAGTAAATCCTTTCATCCCAAGTATTTTCGCTATATTAACATTTTCTTTTTTATCATCAATGAAAAAACATTCTTCTGGACTAATATTAAAAGTTTGAAATAATTGAATATATATTTCTTTATTAGGTTTCAAAATGTGATAGTCACATGAAACAATCCAACCATCTACAGATTTGAATATTGGATTTTTTTTTAAATATTCATATGCTTCTTTATTATTATTTGATAAGATAAAAATGTTGTACTTATTGCTTTTTAAATTATTCATTAATTCAACTATTTCATTATTAAAAGGTCGATATTTATAATAATTTAAAAGAATTTCTCTTATGCTTTCATCAATATAAAAATCAAATCTGCAATTATCCAAATGCTCTTTTAGTGTTTCATTTCCCAAATCCAATTCATTCCAGTTATCGAAGAATCTACTTTTGATAATTTGGCAATTCTTAGATAATATTTTTGAATTTTCTAAAACAACTGATGGACTATCTTTTAATATTACATTTCCTAAATCAAATATTATATTTTTTATCATTTCAAACTCCTTCTCCATCCGTTTATATGTTTATTCCTTAATAATATTTTTTTATTTATTATATTAACCACTTCATCATGAATTTTCCCATTACTTATTAATGCACCCTTTATACTTTGATCATATCTTTGCTCATTTCCAAATAAATCCGTTACTTTTCCGCCTACATCCTCAACAATAACTTTTGCAAATTCTAAATACTCTTCCTACTTCTATATACTTTCTTGTTCTTTATTGATAAATAAATTTTTCAAGTAACAGTATATCATATATAAAACTTAATAGTAAATGGAACAAAAATACTGAAAGATAAAATTTCTATTAATCGTAACTCTTTAATTACCATATCAAATTATTTGCATATAGTATATTGAAAGAAGGAAATAACATGAAAGATAAGTTTCCAGACTTTAGACCGGAATTTTATATCATAGGTCCTACTGGTCCTAAAGGAGAAACCGGTTTTACTGGTCCCAAAGGAGAACAAGGAGAAACTGGGCCTACTGGTCCTAAAGGAAAACAAGGAGAAACTGGTCCTACTGGACCAAAAGGAGAAATTGGTCAATCTGAAACAATTTCTTTAGGACAAATATCTACAACTGAGTCTACAAATGATGCAAAAATAATCGATAACAAATCAGGATTAAATCATATCTTAGACTTTGTTATTCCAAAAGGTCCTAAAGGAGATGATGGTACTAGCGTAACAATTTTAGGATCCTACCCTTCTATCGATGATCTAACTCAAGCTCATCCATTTGGAAAATCAGGTGATGCATATCTAATCGATAAATATTTATATGTATGGGATAATATCGAAAAAAAATGGAAAAACGTAGGAATTATAAAAGGACCCACAGGACCTATAGGTCCTCAAGGAATACAAGGACCACCTGGTCCATTATTAATACCAACAGCTGTATTTTTTAAATTTAATGAAAATAATAATGGAGAAGAAATTCCCGCAAAACAAAGAATTCCACTTAGTACCGAATTAGGAGATGAAACAAACCAATTTACTTTAAATAATGATAACACCATTACTTTTATCCATAAAGGAACATATTATATTGATTTTACTGTCCAAGCACATCCTATTAATGGTACTACTTTAAACGATGATCATGATATGATGGCAATAGGATTTAAAAAAGTTAATCAATCTACCATATATGCAGGAGGTAGTATATGGGATACGAATCAATCAACAGTAAATATCATAGGAAAAGGAATGGTATATTTAGATAATGATAATACAAATTTTGAACTAGTTAATTTAGGAAAATATCCTATCTATCTAAATAGTCCTCCTAAAGCTTACATGAATACAACTTCCCCCTATATTAATCCTGTTGTGAGTATTGCTATTCAAAAATTAAAATAATATTCCTAAATAAACTACCAAAAAGGGAGTTTATTTCCATTTATACTTTACATTATCAAAAATAAAAAGAATTTTAGCTTACCATTTGAATAATATTATCTAATGTATGATAATTCATAACTGGATATCTAGGAATAAGCCATTTATTGTCACTTCTTTTCGCTTTTCTGCTTCCTCCAACAAAAGCAAGTTCAAAGCCTACCTCTTTCACAATATTTAGTGATTTTTGATCATATGCATAAAAAGGAAAACAAAATGCCATCTTAGAATTAGTTATTTCAATTGATCTAAGTAAATCTGCTTTTACTGTTTCATTATCTTGACACAGCATTTTTGCTCCTCTGGTAACACCAGAACACCAACCCTCATTATGCATATCATTAGTATGGGATTCTATTTCTAAATATTTAGATCCTTGATAATTACGAATATCCCACCATCCAGTAATTAAAAATAAAGTAGCATGTGCATTATATTCTTCTAAAGCAGGAATCAAAGTATACCCATTATGTTTTCCTGTACCCATCGCTCCATCATCAATAGTAATTAATACAGACTTCTCTGGTAATTCTGTATATCCATACATCCAGTCTCTAAATTCTTTCATTGTTAATGTTTTATAACCATTATCATTTAACCATTTCAAATGAGATTTAAATTGAGATATCTCTTCACAAATACTTTCATTACAAGTTTCTCCTCTACTTTGATCATAGAAAAAATGATAATTTAAAACAGCAATCCCTTGACCACCAGAAGCAACCGATGGTTTAGCAATAACATTAACTTTCCTAGTCTTAATAGCTTTATTCTGACTAGAATCCAAAACCTCATAAATAACCTGATATTCCCCTAATTGATCTTTATTAATATTATTAGTAACTTTTACCTTATCCGTTAAATCACCATCATAATTATCACTTGCAACATAACCTGGCTCATGATAATCGTTACCAATGATAATAGAAACTTCATCTCCAGATAACTGAATTTCAGGTAATATTTTATCAACCACTTTCACTGTTCTAGTGATAGTTTTAACTAACTTTTTATATTGAATAATATATTTCAATTGATAAATTCCAATTTTATTTGTATCAACTTTTCCTTTAACTTTAATCGTTTTAGATAAATCTTTTTTCCCATAAAATGCAACACTACCATTATCTTTATATGGATTAGAAACCATCACAATAACAGTATTTTTCCCTTTTAATTTAATTTTTAATTGATTCTCAACACCATGAATCATTTGATAAAGAAAAAAACAAATTCCAAAAACAACAATTACTAACATAATACCACTAACACACAATATCGCTTTTTTATGATTTCCCTTTTTCATACCTTTTCACCTACTAAAATTATATCAGCTTTTAAATATATAAGAAAGAAAATAATTAAAATTTTTTCCTAATCAATTATTTTAAAAGAAACATATTTTAATAAATAATAATTTCATCTTTTCATTATATAAATATCATTAATCATATAATATTTTACTTCTAATACCAAAATTCATAACTCTAAATAAAAAAAAAAGATTATATATAATAATCCAGCAAATTTACTTATTTTTTCCATCCAAATCGTGAAAACGGATAAATAACAATCGCAGCTTTTCCCTTAATTTGACGACGAGTAAAAAAACCTAACATTCTACTATCAGTAGAATTAGTTCGATTATCACCTAAAACAAAATATTTTCCTTTAGGAATAACAGAAGTTGAAAAATCATCAGTTATTTCATGTTCATAATTTTCATTAACTTTTTTCCCATTAATATATAAAGAATTATCAATATAACTAACTTGATCTCCGGGTAAACCAATCACACGCTTAATCAAATACTCATTTTGATAATGAACAACTACAATATCAAATCGCTCAATTTTTGAAAAACGATAAGTAATTTCATTTAGTAGCATAATATCTCTATCATGTAAAGTATTCTCCATAGATCGCCCATTAACACGAATAGGAGACACAACAAAAGTTTTGACTAATAAAACAACAATAATAATAATGATATAAGGAAAAAATTCTTGCACAACAGCTTTAAAACTCTTTTTATTCTCTTGCATAATTACACCCACAAACAAAAAATAAGGATAGACCTTATTTATTTCTGTCCTCTTTCTTTAATCCGATAAGTACCAACTCTACCCTTTAAGAAGTTAAGTTTTGCACGTCTTACTTTACCACGACGAACAACCGTAATAGAGGCAAGTTTTGGTGAATGAACAGGAAAAGTTCTTTCTACTCCTATACCATTAGAAATTTTACGAACAGTAAAAGTTTCAGATACAGATCCACCACGACGACTAACAACAACTCCCTCAAATGCTTGAATACGTTCTCTTCCTTCAATGATCTTAACATCTACTCGAACAGTATCTCCAACACGAAACTCGGGAATGTTTGGATTAATTTGTTTTTGATTAATTTTGTCAATTACATTCATATAAATTCTCCTCTCTAAAAAATACAACCCATGATCATAATCAATTTTGATAAGCGGATCACTTCGTTTGACGACTTAAATTATAACACATCAAAAAAATAAATGCAACCAAATCTTTAAAATGATATAACAAACCTATTTTCCTTTTTCAGAATGATAAATATTTCTCAAATTATTCTGTAAGACTAAAAATTCAATTTTGGCCTGTTTTTGTAAAGTAGAAAGCTGCTTAGACATCATTTCTAATTCCTTTCTTTTTAAATAAGAACGATACTTATTTTTTACTTCCAAACGAAATTTTTCGATTTGATTTAAAGCTTCACGAAAACAATCCCCCGAAGAATCATCACTAACTAATAATTCAGTAAGTAAAGAAATAAGTCTGTTATACTTTTTTCTTACCTTTTGATAAACAATAGGATAAGCTAATTGTTTATTAATAATTTTAACACGATGAATAGTTTGTCCATGAACAACAAATTTTCCTTTCTTAGTAGGCATCAAAAAACCATCCAAAGAAAAAATCTCTATACCATTAACTCTATATTTTTGAGAAAATTTCTTTTTTCTTTTTAAAACAGTATACAATATACCACCTACTTTTCTAATAAATCAGGACGACGAAGTTCAGTTCTACGTCTACTTTCTTGTAAACGCCATTGTTCAATTTTTTGATGATCACCAGATAATAACACCTGAGGAACTTCCATTCCTTCAAAAACACGAGGCTTTGTATAAGTTGGATAATCCAAAAGATTTTGACTAAAAGAATCATTCAAATGAGATTCTTCTTCAATTACACCAGGAAGTAAACGAACAATAGAATCAACAACTACCATAGAAGCAAATTCCCCACCGGTCAAAATATAATCTCCAATACTAATTTCCATATCACATAAACTACGAATTCTCTCATCAAATCCTTCATAATGTCCACAAATCAAAATCAAATGATCTTTTTTCGATAACTGATATGCCAATTTCTGCTGATAAAGAACTCCATCAGGAGTGAGCAAAATAACAAAAGAAGAATCAGTCCTTAATGCTTTCACA
>CANQFO010000042.1 GCA_947599755.1 uncultured Bacilli bacterium | reverse complement strand
ATGGTCGTAATCATCTACATTCAGAACATATAAAGTGTATTTGTCTTTATTATATTCTTCTGTATTTTCATAATCAATAGAACTTACACCATCAATACTTTTTAATTTCTTTAAAGTATCTTCCTTTTCACTATCTGACAAACCTTTAAACATAACATTAAGTACCGAAGAATCTTGTTCAGCAAATTCTTTATCCATTATTTCTTTTCCGATTTTTGTTTCTGATGTTTTTGGTAAATATTTCATCATATCTTCGTTAATTTTTACTTTTGTGGATAAAACTAGATTTACTCCTGCTAATATTATGAATAATGTTAAAAAGAAATATCTTTTTTCTACTATAAAATCGGTTATTTTTTTCATTTCTTTCCCCTCCTGAAATTTTTTCGTGATTGATTTTTCTTTTTGTTCTCTATAAGGATTATATGTTTTTCCTCTTTTTCTGTTCCTACTTCATTTTATTGGTTGTTTTTCTCCTTCCTTTTTCTCTTTTATTTTATTCTTTATTTTTTAATCTTTTATCATTATTTTATTAAGAATTATTAAAATTAAAAAGATAAGTTTTTTTCATTTCTTATCTTGTTTCTTTTTCTCTTCATATACTGGTAATTTAAATTGAATGGTTAATCCATTATCATTTATGGCTTGTATCGTTCCTTTATGAATTTCAATAAATTCTTTACATATGGATAAGCCTAGACCAGATATTTTTCTCGAATCGTCTGTTGTATAAAAGGGATCAAATATTTTGTTGATATTTTCTTCCTTTACTCCTGTACCGTTATCTGTAATTGAAAATTCAATCATATTTTTTTCTTTTTTGATTGATATTTCAATTGTTCCTTTTTGAGGAACATATTTTATACTATTTGATATGATATTTGAAAATACTCTTTTTATTTTTAAAATATCAATATTTATTTTTTCGTTTTCACAATTTGTTCTGATTATAAACCTAATATTTTTATTATTTAATTCAATTTTATAATCATCATTTAATTCTTTTATTATCTCTTTTATTTTTACTACTGTTAATTTTAATTTTTTATTATCATAATTGATCAAATAGTCATCAAAGGTTGATAAAATATCTTTTATGTGTAGTGCTTTACTATGTACTTTTGCACTATATTCTTTGATTTCTTTTTTGGATAAATTGTCTTCCATTAATGAAGAATATCCAATAATTGAAGTAAGTGGGGTTTTGATATCATGTGAGATGCTTGCGATGATTCTTTTTTGTTCTTGTTTTTCTTGTTCTAATGAATCTACTAAATTGGCAAATTCATTTTGAATTACATCTATTTCATTGTTTACTTCTTTTTTCATTGGTTTTTTCCCAAATTTATAATTTCTAATATCATTGATTATTTTTTCAATGGGGGTAATTATATAATGTCCTATAAATAAATAGGCTGAAGTCATTAATATGAATATCGTAAATATTTGAAAAATATTTAGTGATAAAATTAATTTTACAGGGGTAATATTTTTGGGTAAGTAAGCTTGGATCATATATCTTTTATTTTTTATTTTGATCAAAGTACTAAATAATTGTATATTGCTTTTTTGCAGATTATTTTCTTTTATTACTTGATTATTTTCATCTGTTATTTTTAAAATAATATGATATTTATTTGATAATTGTTCTAGATCATTTTCTAATTCTTCTATTGTTATATAATTTTCTTTTAATTCTTCTTTGCTAATAATTTCTTTACTATTTTCAATATTTTTTAATATTGGGTTGATTTTTATTTCATACCAAAATATTAATGAAATTACGTTTATCCATACAATGATGAATAGTATAATAATAAAATTTCTTCGTACTTTGTGATTTTTCCATACTTTATTCATCTGTGCTCACATTCTTTACAAATTTATATCCATATCCCCAAATTGTTAAAATGTATTTATCATTATCTTCTAATTTATCTCTTAAATTTTTAATATTTACTGCTACTGTTCCAATATCTCCATATTCACTTCCCCATACGTCTTCAAAAATTTGTTCTTTGGATAGAGCAATTCCTGCATTTTCCATTAAATATTTTAATAGTTCAAATTCTCTTGTTGATAAATCAATTTTTTTCTCTTTTTTTCTGACTTCATAACTTTCAATATTTAGTGTTATTTCTCCAATATGAATTATTTTTCTTTTTGAACTATTATTGGTTCTTTTGTTTAATCTTAAGTGTGATTTAACTTTTAGTAGGAGTTCTGTATTATCAAATGGTTTGGTAATATAATCATCTCCCCCTATTTCGTAGCCAATAATTTTATCGATCATTTCACTTTTTGCTGATAAAAAGATAATGGGGATGTCTACGCTATCTCTGATTTTGGCACATAGTTGTGTTCCACTTAATTCTGGCATCATAATATCTAATAAAATTAAATCTTCATTAAAATTTATATTTTTTATCCATTGTAAGGCCTCAATTGGATCATTTATTATTTTTGATTCAATGTTTTCTTTTTTTAAAATTAAAGATATTAATTCTGATATATCTTTATCATCATCAATGATTAATACTTTAGACATTTTCTTTTCCTCTCATTCATTATTTATTTTTTTAATCTTAAGGCATTGAATACGACACATAAACTAGATAGCATCATAGAAATCGTTGCTATCATCGGGTTAATTTCTAATCCTATTTCTTTCCATAATCCCATTGCTATGGGGATCATTAGCAGGTTATAAAAGAATGCCCAAAATAAATTTTGTTTGATATTTTTTAATGTTTTTTTTCCCATACTTAAAAATGTTAAAATTCCTTCCAATTTATCATTGGTCATGATTACATTTGAAGAATTTGCGGCAATATCTGTACTACTTTTAAAACTAATTCCAATATTTGCTGTAGCTAAAGAAGGAGCATCATTAATTCCATCACCAATCATTATGACTTTTTTTCCTTGTGTTTGCAATTTTTTTATATATTGGGTTTTTTCACTAGGCATTACATTTGCTATGATTTCATCCAGACTTAATTCTTTTCCAATTATTTGGGCTGTAATTTCATTATCTCCTGTAAGCATAATTATTTTATAGCCTAATTTTTTTAGTTTTTTTATTGTAATTTTTGCTTCTTCTCTTATTTTATCTTTTACTCCGATTAACCCAATTATATGATTATCTTCTAATACATAAATCAGGCTATTTCCATCATTAGATAATTTTTTTTCCTCTTCTTTGTATGGATTATTTATCTGTTTTAAAATTTTACTATTTCCTAAAGTATATTTTTTATTTTCTATTTTTGCAGAGATTCCCATTCCTGGATATTCTTTGTATTCTATTACATTTCGTGTACTGGTTTTCCATTTTTCAAATGCTTTTGCTATTGGATGGGTGGAATTACTTTCTATATTTGCGATTTTATTTAATAATTCTTTCTCGTTATCATTTGAGTAATTATATAATTTATTTATCTTTAGTTTTCCATAGGTAAGAGTTCCTGTTTTATCGAAGATAATGGTATCTATGTGAGAGGCAATTTCTAATGTTTCACTAGATTTTACTAAAATGTTTTTCTTTGCTAGTGTACCTATAGAAACTACAATGGCAAGAGGAGTAGCAAGTCCTAAGGCACAAGGACAAGCAACGACTAGTACTGTTACCATACGAATTAGACTATCATTTAATGGATTTCCTAATATGAGGCAAATCCCTCCTGTTAGCATCGCTATGATTAAAACAATTGGAACAAAAAAGGAACTTACTTTATCGGCAATTCTGGAAATTGGCATTTTTGAATTGCTTGCTTCAAGAACTAGATGAACCATTTCTGAAATGGTTGACTTAGGTCCAATTTTTAAGGCTTTATATTCTACTATTCCATCATAATCAATTGATCCTGCAACAATTTTATCTCCTTTTTGTTTTTTTCTTGGAATGGATTCTCCGGTAATAAATGATTCATCAAAATGGGCTGAACCTTTTACTATTTCCCCATCAACAGCAACTTTCATTCCGGCTTTTACTATTAGAATATCACCTACTTTTACTTCATCAATTGTTACTTTTTTTTCTCCTTCTTTTGTTTTCCTTAAGGCGTCTTCTGGGGTTACCTTTACTAGTTCTTTAATGGCTTCTTTTGTTTTTTCTTTACTGTTTTTGTCTATGTATCTTCCTAATTTAATAAAGAAAATCATCATACAAACTGATTCAAAATATAAATTTTCTACTTGTTGATTATTTCCTAATCCTATGAATATTATATTTACAAAGCTATATAGATAACTTACTAATACTCCAAGTGTTATTAAGGTGTCCATATTAGGGGATTGATGAATTAGATTTTTTATTCCTGCTATAATAATATCTTTACCATAAATTAAATAGGGTATTGTTAATAACCCTAGTGATATTCCATAATTCATTGGATGCTTCATTTTATCTAAAAATGGTATAACTGGTAGGTGTATCATATGTGCCATAGAAATATACATAATCAAAATCAAGATTATACTTAGTACAATTAAATCTATTTTTTTCTGTCCTTGTTCTTTTTCTTCTTTTTCGTTTGCTATTCCTCCATATTTATATCCTGATTGATTGATATAGTCTCCTAGAGTTTCTATACTCATATTGTCTTCATAATAAATGAGAGCTTGACCTAGAACTAAATTTACGGAGACATCGATTATTCCTTCTTTATTTTTTAAAAATTTTTCTACATGATTTGAACAAGCAGAACAGGTCATTTCCTCTACTTTTAATATTATCTTTTTCAATTTAATCTTCCTTTACTATTTGATAACCAAGGTTTTCTATTGCCTTTTCTAGTACACTTTTATCTATTTCTTCTTTTGCTGTGATGGATACTAAATTTTTTTTATGATTTGCCTTTACTTTTGATACTCCATCAATATTGATTAGTGCATTTTTTACTCTGTTTTCACAACCACTGCATACCATACCGTTTACTTTTAGTGTTATTTTTTTCATTTTTTCCTCCTTTATTGATTAAATCTTTTTACTAAACTTATTATTTCATCTATCGACTCTAGTTTTCCATTTTCTAGATCAGTACTTATACAACTATATAAATGATCTTCTAATATGATATTTGATAAATTTCTGATTGCTTTTTCTACTGCTCTTAATTGAATTAAGACATCATTACAATAAATATCTTCATTTATCATTTTTTTTATTCCTTTAATTTGACCATCTATACGATTTAGACGATTATTTATCAAAGTAATGTCTTTTTTTCCTCTAGGGATTTTTCTATAATGTGGTAATTTTTCTTTCATTTTTTCCTCCAATATTATTATACTCTTTTTCTTTTTTATTCAAAATAAGGGGGTATTTTTATGATTCTTTTGATTTTTCTATATTTTTTGAGCTTATTTACTTTTCGTGTTTATTATACTTGATAAAAATAAAAAAAGCTATAGTTTTTTTGAACTACTCTTTTCTTATGAACCCTTTATTTTTTCTCTAATTGTTTATCTATTTTTCATTCTCTCTTCAATAGAATCATTCCTAAAACAAATGATAAACTGTCAGCTATTATTGCACTCCATAGCATTGTTACGACGCTATGGCTTAATGTTGCGATGATGATTATGGTAGGAACAAAAAAGATAACATCTCTTGATAGTGCAAGCAGGGTTGATTTGAGGCTTGATCCCATGGATTGTAATACTATTGATAATGACTTAGTGATACTAGTTAGGATTATTCCTCCTAGAAAAATTCTTAAACAATATTTTGCATATTCTAAATATTCAAAAGAATTTCCTTTTCCAAAAATATTTATGATCCCTGTTGGAAAAAATTCAAATAATATAAAGGCTATACAACCTATAATTAAGTTTGTTTGTAAAATATATTTTATTGTTTCTTTTACTCTTTTGATCTTTTTCGCACCCATGTTATATCCAATTATTGGCATACCTCCTAAGGATACTCCTATTACAACTGATATCACAATTCCAAATACTTTCATACATATTCCTATTACGGCTAGAGGAGTTACTACTCCATATGGTTTACCGGAACTAGCGATTGTTCCATATCCATATTTACTTACTAAATTATTCGCAACTGCAATGATGATGACAATAGCAAGTTGTGTGATGAATGATGCTAATCCTAAAGATATTGATTGTTTGCATATTTCTTTCTTTAACTTAAGTGATTTTTTATTGATCTGAAAAGATTTTGCTTTTTTTAAATATCGGATACTTATGATAAAAGTTAGGATTTGCCCAATAATTGTTGCGATTGCGGCTCCTTTTACATTCATTTTGAACATAAAGATCAATATTGGGTCTAAAATTATATTTGATATGGCTCCAATTGTTGTTGCTATCATAGCATATTGGGGACTACCATCGCTTCTGATTGAAGCATTTAATCCTTGACCAATCATATAAAATGGTAATCCATAGCAAATTATTCTTAAATAATCTTTAGCGTATTGATAACATTTTACTTCATTGGGATTTCCTCCAAATATATTTAGGATTTGTTTATTGAAAATGAGTCCTATCCCTGTTAATATTATGGATATTATTCCTAATAGAATTATTCCGTTTCCTATAGAAATACTTGCTTTTTCTTTGTCTTTTGCACCAAGAGACAAATTGAATACTGCTGCTATTCCATCTCCTATTAATAAGGCAAATGCCAGGGCTATTACTGTAAATGGATATACAATATTTGTTGCTGCATTACCAAAAGCTCCTGCTTTGCTCCAACCTATAAAGATTTGATCAACAATATTATAAAGTGCTGCTACTATCATACTAATTACGCATGGTATAGCAAATTTTTTTATTAATTTAGAAATTTTCTCATTTTCTAAATCTAGTTGTTTCATTAAAAATTCCTCCTTTAGTTTTTTGCAAAAAAATACGTAAGTCCTTGTTCAATTGGACTTACGCATTTTTGCTACTCATTGATAAACTTAACTTTTTCTCCTTTATTCTATCATAAATTTTATTTTTTGGTAAGTTTTTTTCTTTTTTTCTAGTGTTTAAATGTTACGGTTATGGATACGATTTCTGCTTTTGATCCTACTCTCATGTTTGGTCCAAATAATCCTATTCCACTCGTTACAAAACTATGCATTTTTCCTTTTTTTCGATATCCATATGGATTTTCCCACATGATTGGTAGTAATAAATTTCCTGGGAATAATTGTCCGTTATGAGTATGACCTGATAAATCTATATCTACTCCTGCATCTTGTAATTCTTGTAATTGTCTTGGTTGATGGTCTATTACAATAATTGGTTTTTCTTTATCCATATTTTTTGTTATTTGCTCGGGGGTTTTTCTTTTTGTGATTCCTCTTCCTAATTTTTTATAATCTGGTCTTCCATATAGATAAAAACGATTATCAATTAATACTCCTTCATCTCTTAACAAGTTAATATTTGCTTTTTCTAATAATTGATCCATTTTGATATTACTTACCTTTTTCTTCTTTCCAAAGGAGAAGGTGAATCCAGCTAAAACTTTTTCTTCTACATCATGATTTCCATATACTGCGTATACACCATATTTTGATTTTATTTGTTTGAATATTTTTATCAATTTTTTGGGGTTATCTAGTGCTTTGTATTCGTTGTCAAATATATCTCCTGCGATTGCTACTACGTCTGGTTTTTCTTGATTGATTTTTTTCACCATTTGTTGCATTTGACGGCATCCTATATTGTATCCTAAGTGTAGATCTGCTACCATCACAATTTTTAATTTTTCTTTGTTTTTTACTATTTTTTCTACATTAATTTGATATTTGGTTATGGTAATTTGTCTTGCATTGATTGCTCCTATTATACTTATTGTCAGAATGCTTATTATACAAATTGTTCCTACTGTTACAATTGTTTTTCTTAATGATAATTTTTCTTTTGGGATTTTTTTGCTTTTATATAAAATTAATCTTATTCCATCTGCTATGAATACGATTATTATTACATATACTAGTACTCCTAGCCAATAATTTCCAATTGATTTGATGATTTTTTGTATTGGTCCTGCTGGGAGAAAAAACCCAATGATGATCGAACTAGCAAAAAATGTGTATATTCCTATGATAATTGTTTTTATTTTTTTTGATTGAACGTGTTTATTACAATTTTCTATCCAATATATTAGCCATTTTGCAATATAAAAATTTAGTGCTATATAAATTGGAGATAGTAGTATTGCTAACATATTGTTTCACTCCTTTATTTTTTTATTATTTTTTGGGGAATAGTAATTCCTTTTCCTGTATTGGGGTGTGGAAAAGAATAAATTTGATCAATTGTAAATACTAAAATTAATAGTAAGCAAATAGGAATTAAAATTTTTGGTTTTATTTTTCTAATATGATTATCTATTAATGGAGCAATTACATATACGATTAGAATTCCTCCTAATCCAAAAACTAATAATCCTTCAGCACAGATTCTTCCATTTATATTTAAGAAATATCCACTATAATCCCACCATCTTGTTCCGTTTGTGATTTCTAAAAAATAAGAGGTTATATATTCGATTGTTCCACAAATTACCATTATGCTAAGCAATTCTAATAATGGTTTTTTTCTCATTTGATAGAGTAAAGTTAAAATCAATATTGACCCATATCCGTAAATTGGTAACCATGGTCCATGTAGGGCTCCTCTATTGACTATTCTTCCATCTATTATTATATGAATGATTACTTCCCATAACCAACCAATAAAAGCAAAACTGAAAAATAAAATCACTAAAGAAGGTATGGAATAATGTCTTAAATAATTAATGGTTTCTATATGACTGTATTTCTTTTTTTCTGGAATGGGAGATAATCTTGTGGGATAAACTTCTCCTCGTAGTGCTTTTTGCGAGTTATCTATTTTTGCTAGTCTTACTAGTTCTTTTTCAAATTCTTGTTCTTTTTTACTATTATAGAGAGTAATTCCTAGTAAAGACATTGTTTTTGTTTTAAAATCTTGGTTACTCATTTTTGTTTTTTTCTGATTGTTTAATGTTTCTAATACGTCTGAATACTCATCTCTTAAAATTTTTTTAGGAGCTTTTTTCACTAAAAATTCATCGGTTAAGTATTCTACTCCTTCTATCTTTTTTTGTTTGGCAATTTTTCTGATGTTTTTATAGCATTCACAAAATGTTGCCATTTTATAGGGATTAGAATAAAAGATTCTAGTTAGTCCAAATGTTATAATTCCTAGTATTTCCCAACCTAGATAAGATAATTCAATCGTAAATATTTTGAATTTATATCCATTCATCATGTTCCTTGATAGGGTAATTGCTTCTAAGGTAGGAATAGATGGATTTTCTGCTACTATATAGGGAACTAGATAATAAGAATATCTTTTTATTATT
>CANQFO010000041.1 GCA_947599755.1 uncultured Bacilli bacterium | reverse complement strand
ATTCAGTATTTGATAATTATAATGTTAATATGGTTATGTTTGAAGTTAATGAAAAAGAAGTAAAATATATTTCTCGTGGTGAAATTTAAAAATTAGAAAAAGTACTTGAAATATAAGTACTTTTATTGTATACTTTTAATTGTCAGTTGTAGTATGTCTGCGTAGCTCAGCTGGATAGAGCAATCGCCTTCTAAGCGATCGGTCAGGCGTTCGAGTCGCCTCGCGGACACCATTTTGTATGTTAAAAACCGTTTTATTGACGGTTTTTTTGTTTTAGTTATAGTGATTACATTAGAAAAATGATTATGCCTAATTATTGTATTTTTTGTTATATATTGATTGTAAAAATTATAAAAAAAAGAGTAAAGTAATTGTTTACATATAAAATTTGTGATATTATGTGTTTGTAGGGATTAAGATATAAAATTTGTTACTTTGTTCTTTTTTATAGTTTGAATTTTATTGTGTATCACGCGTCTTAATAAAATTTAGTTATATTTTAATCCTTTAGAAAAGAAACTTTTGTTTCTTTTTTTTTGGATAGAGAAATTTTTTTCGAATAATATAGTAGGAGGTGAGAGAAAAGTATTTGATGAAAATAGTTTTACAGGATGGGATAAAGGATTGTGGTATTTGTTCTTTGCTTTCTATTATTCGTTTTTATGGAGGAAATGTATCAAAAGAGTATCTTAGGCAGCTTACAAATACTACGAAGAATGGGGTTTCTGCATTTCAATTGATAGAAGGTGCTAAAAAAATTGGTTTTTTAGCAATGGGAATGAAAGGGGATGTATTGCAAATACAGGATGAACAATTACCATGTATTGCTCATCTCGTTTTTAATAAAAAATATAAGCATTTTGTTGTTATTTATCAAATTGATCGAAAAAAAGAGCGAATTATTTGTATGGATCCTGCAAAGGGAAAGAGAATATTTACTTTTTCTGAATTTTTATTATATTCTACTCAAAATTATATTTTTTTAAAACCTAAGCAAAGTTTACCAAATATTTCTTCTAAGCGAGTTATTTTTCGAATGATCATTTTGTTTTTAAAAGAGAAAAAATGTTTTTGTATTCTTTTATTTCTTTTGACTGTTGTTTATTTTGTGTTGCATATTTTACTTGCTTTTCATTTTAAGTATTTATTGGAATTTTCTATTCAATATTTTGTTTCTACTAATATCTTGAGTATTAGTGTTTATTTATTTTTTTTGTATCTTTTAAGAGAAGGAACGAATTTTTTTCGAAATATTTTATTAATGAAATGGCTTTCTTTATTTGATGTTAAAACTATTTATCAAACTTATCGTCAAATTCTTTTGCTTCCTTATTTATACTATAAAAATCGAACTACAGGGGAGGTGGTTTCTCGATTTAGAGATTTAACTGTTGTAAAAGAGTTTTTGGCTAATTTTATTTGTTCTTTTTTTACTGATGTGATTGGAATGATTGTTTTTTTATTATTTATGGTTCATCTTCAGCGAAAAATGAGTATTTTTGTTTTTTGCTCTTCTACTTTTTTATTTTTATTTTTTATTCTTTTTCATAAGAAAAAAAGAATTTTATTTATGTCTGTTAGGAAGCAAGAAGATAAGGTTAATTCTTATTTAGTGGAATCTTTAAGTAATGTAGATACAGTTAAGGGAACTCATGTTGAAAAAGGATTATTGGATCGATTTATGATTAAGTATTGTTTGCTTTTAGAAGGTTCTTATCGGTTATCTTTTTTTACTGAATGTTTAACTTTTTTTCGACAAATTGGGTATGATTTTTTATTTGTTTTTATTTATGGATATTTTTCTTTTTTTGTTGTTAATGGTCAGTTATCATTAGGGGAATTACTTGTTTTTCAATCTTTTCTTCTTTATTATTTTCAAAGTGGAGATCGTTTATTATCTTTATTTGATCAATTTCATCAGTTTATTGTTTCTTTGAGACGTATTGAAGACTTGTTTACGATTCGTGCTGAAGAATTTTCTAGTAATTTTTATTATTTGGCTTATGATTTAAAAGGTGTAATTCAGTTTTCTCAGGTTAGTTATCAAGTTGGTAGTTGTCAGTTGTTTAAAGATTTGAATTTGGTAATTCCTTTTGGACAAAAGGTTTTGCTTACAGGAGATTCTGGATGCGGAAAGAGTACTTTAGTAAAATTATTACTCCGTTATTTAGAGGTTAGTTATGGAAATGTTTCTATTGCTGGAATTGATATCAATCATTATCATTTGGAAAATTTACGAAGTTATATTACTTATGTAACTAGTTTTGAGTTTTTGTATACAGATACTATTTATGCTAATATTACGATGAATAAAGAAGTGGATGATGCGATATTTGAAAAAGTTACCTCTATTGCTATGGTAGATGAAATTGTTTCTCGAGATACTTTGAAATATCAGAGGATGATTGAAGAAAATGGTTTTCATTTTAGTAATGGAGAAAGGCAGAGAATTATTTTAGCTCGATCTATACTTAGGAATAGTAATATTTTTATTTTTGATGAAGCATTAAGTCAGATTGATGTTACAAGGGAGAGGACTATTTTAAGTCAATTATTCCAATATTTAAAGGATAAAACAGTTATTGTTATTAGTCATCGATTTTATCAGCAAGATTTATTTGATCGTATTTTAAAGTTAGAGGATGGTAAGATTTGTGAAGTTGAGAAATTATGAAAAAAAAGATGGAATTATTGTTTCTATTATTTGCTTGCTTTTTTTTCTTATTCTTTTCTTTTTTCATCTTTATGTTTGTAAATTTTATCAGTATCAGTTGTTTCAAGGAGTTGTTCAAAAAAAAGATATGGTTGTCTTTTTGGCTGATCAAAAAGATTTATCATTATTTTATCAAAATCAGTTTATTTATGTGAATAATCAAAAGGTGTTTTTTTCAGTGGAAAATGTTGTTGAAAATGTTTTGCAACGAGATCATAAAACTTATCATGAAGTATTATTAAAATTTTCGTTTAAAAAGAATTGGAAGGAAGGTGATGTAATTTCTTTTTCTATTATTTGTCGTAAAATTCGATTTATTGAAATGTTTAAAGTTATTTGGAAAGGAGATGCTTATGGTACAAAGTGAAAATAAAGAGTTAGAACAAATTGTTGGTGGTGGTTGTTCTGTATGGGTTGGAATTGCGATTGCAGCAGTGATTGTATTTCTTTCTGGTGTTATTGAGGGGTTTACCAATCCAGGGAGGTGTAGTGAATGAGACCAATTTTTGATGATGAATTAGAAATGATTTATGGAGGGGAATCGATTAGTGCTGCAGTAATTAATGCTTTTGTTAATATTATTAAAGTTTTACAAAATGCAGGACATGATTTTGGAGCTGCTATTCGAAGAATTGGTGAAAATCATATTTGTCCATTAGAGTAGTTATTTCAAAAATGGTAAAATTTTTTGCTTTTTTTTTAAATTCTTTGATTTTTCTTAAAAAAATATGGAAAAATTGTTGAAATATTTACTATCTTTTGATATAATTCATGGTAGTAAAAACGAAGGGAGGGATAGAAATGGCAACCAAAGTTACAGTTAAAGGTAGTTTGGATCAAGCTCTAAGAAGATTTAAACAAAAAGTAGCAAGAGACGGTGTCCCTTCTGAATGGAAAAAAAGAGAAGCTTATGAAAAACCAGGAGTTAGAAGAAGAAATGCTAAAAAAGAGGGAATTAAAAATTCTCGAAAAAGAAATAGGATGAATAATAAAGAATATTAATTATTTGGGTTTGAAGGTTATGGTGGTTGCTGTAGCCTTTTTGTTTGTGATTGATGATTAATCCAGTCTTTCTTATTCTTTTTCAAAAATATATAATTTTAATAGGAGTTGATTATTATGATGGTTGAAAAATTGAGGCAAGATATGATAAGTGCAATGAAAAATAAGGAAAAGGAACGATTAACAGTTATTCGTATGGTAAAAGCTGCGATGGATCAAGAACATATTGATCGAAAAAAGGAAATTA
This sequence comes from uncultured Bacilli bacterium, assembly GCA_947599755.1. Taxonomy (GTDB): domain Bacteria; phylum Bacillota_I; class Bacilli_A; order RF39; family UBA660; genus CANQFO01. The sequence goes on along the minus strand of CANQFO010000041.1, from coordinate 5,857 downwards.
ATGATGATTTATTGATTGATGTTGTGAATAAGCAAATTAAGATGAGAAAAGATTCTATTGTTGAATTTAAAAAAGCTAATCGTAATGATTTAGTTACTCAGACTCAGGTAGAAATTGATATTTTACTTACTTATTTACCGGAACAATTATCTGATTTGGAAGTGGAAAAAATTATTGAGGATATTTTTCAAAATCTTGAACCATCTTCTATTAAAGATATGGGTAAGGTAATGAAGGAGGCGTCTTCTCAGTTGAAAGGACGTGCGGATATGAAAAAAGTTAGTGAAATGATTCATGCAAAATTACAATAGATCATTTTTTAGGAAATGTGCTTTGGACATTTCTTTTTTTTTATCTTCATATACTTAGATAGGTGAAGACAATGATAGAGAAGGTAATTGATTATGTATATGATCGTGAATTTCGATTTAGTATTTTTTCTGATCGAATTCATGTTATTAATTATTTGGAAATTCTTTTTTTAGAAAGTGAGAGAATTTCTTTTCGTAGTTCTACAATGAGAGTTGTGATGAAGGGAGAAAATTTAGTACTTAATAAATTACTAGATCAAGAAATTTTAATCTATGGAAAAATTCATTCAATTGAGGTATTTTATGATTAGTCGATATCGTTTAAAAATTCAAGGAAAAAATTTAGAATATTTTGTTCGAAAATTAGTTTTAAATCAGATTAATATTTATGATCTAGAAAAGAATGCTCATTTTATTATTGTTGAAATTGATCAAAGTGATTATGAAAAAGTATTAAATATGAAGACTATTTATCAGGTGGAATTGGTTGGTCGTGTTGGAATTAGTAAGTATACTTATTGGTTTTCTAAATATTTCCTTTTTTTGATTTGTTTTGTTTTAGGGATTGTTTTGAATATATTTCTTAGTCATTTGATTTTTGATGTGGAAATTATACATTCTAATCAAGAAATTTTAGAGTTGGTTCGAAGTGATTTAGAAGATGCAGGAATTTCTAAATTTCATTTTAAAGTTTCTTATTCTAAAAAGGAGCAGATTGTAGAAGATATCTTAGAAAAAGAGACAAATGATTTGGAATGGTTAGAAATAGAGGAAGTTGGAACGAAATATGTTGTGAAAGTAGAACAAAGGAAAAAGAATAAAGATAAGATTACTTGTTCTCCACAAAATATTGTTGCGAAAAAGGATAGTATGATTTTACAGATACAAGCGGATTCTGGGGAAGTAGTTAAGAAAAAACTAGATTATGTAAAGAAAGGAGATATTATTATTAGTGGGTTAATTCATAATAAAGAAGAAGTGGTTAGTAAAAAGTGTGCTCTTGGTACTGTTTATGGGGAAGTTTGGTATAAGGTTAATCTTTCTTTACCTAAACAGTATATAGAAGAAAATGTTACAGGTAGATCAAAAAAGCAATTAGAGATTCGATTTTTAAATTCTGTTTATCAATTTTTTCATCATTTTAAAACTTATCAAAAGAGGGAATATTCTATTTTACAAACCCCTTTATTTCCTATTCAATTGAATTTGGTTGAATATTTAGAAACTACTGTGAAGAAAAAAAATTATACTCTTCTTAATGTTGATCAGGATGCTATTTCTTTGGCAGAGGAAAAACTTAAAGATAAGTTATTTGAAGATAGTAAAATTCTTTCTAAAAATGTTTTGAAAAAAGAGGAAAAAGATAGTAAAATAATAGTAGAGGTATTTTTTAAAGTAAAGGAGAATATTACCGATTTTCAAGATATTACTAATGTTAATATTGATGAAATTAATTCAGTAAAGGAGTGATCATATGTTGGGACCACTTTCTCATACTATTCATGGAGTTGTTAATTTTACTTGGCCTATGATTCTTATTTCTGTTGTTATTCTCGTTTCTTTTCGGATTAGTTATTTGATTAAGAATCGAGAAAGATTTGTTTTATATAAAGAGTTGTTGATGCTTAGTTTTATTATTTATATTTTATGTTTATTCCAAATTGTTACTTTTCAGGATGATGTTAATTGGGCTACTAATAATTTTATTCCTTTTCGTGAAATTTTGCGATATAATATGGGAAGTCGGCTTTTTTTTAAGAATGTTATTGGAAATATGATATTGTTTATGCCGTATGGTTTTTTTGTTAGTTATTATTTGAAAAATAAAAAATTTTATCTTACTTTATTTTTGACGGTTGTTGCTTCTTTTTCTATTGAGATTGTACAAATGGTTATTGGTAGAGTTTTTGATATTGATGATATTATTTTAAATGTTTTAGGTGGATATTTAGGATATTATATTTATTATTTTTTTATGAAACTAGGAGAGTTCATTCCTTCTATTCTTAAAAGTGAGCTTGTTTTAAATTTTATTTCTATTGTTTTATTAATGGGAATTATTACGTTGTTATAGGAGTGAAGTATTGTGGTAAATATTGAAGTTTTTAATCAAACTGATCGAGAAATTCCTGAGTTGGATAAAGTTTTAGAGGTTTTGCGTGGTGCTGCAATAAGAGAAAGGCTTGATCAGGTTAGTTTTTCTTTAATTATTGTGGATCGCTATTATCTTCATGATTTGAATGTTACTTATCGGGGTATTGATCGAGATACGGATGTTATTACTTTTGCATTAGAGGATGAAGATAGTTTGATATTGCCTTTTGAAAATCGTATTTTGGGTGATATTTATATTTCTATTGATCAAGCACTTTCTCAGTCTGTAGAATATGGACATTCTTTGCTTAGAGAATTATCTTTTTTAGCTATTCATGGATTTTATCATTTATTGGGTTATGATCATAAGACAGAAGAAGAGGAAAAAATAATGTTTGCAAAACAGGAGGAGGTGTTGGATGCTTATGGGATTGGACGATAAGAAAAAAAATAATTCTATGAAATTGGATAAAAAAAGACTTAGAAATAGTTTTAAATATGCTTTTTTTGGAATTATTCAAGCATATAAAGGAGAGCAAAATTTAAAAATTCATACTATTATTGCTGGGTTGGTGCTTTTTTGTGGATTTTTCTTTCATATTAGTTATTTAGAATGGTTTGTTTGTTTAATTTTGATTGGCTTGGTATTAATGGCTGAATTTTTTAATACTGCTTTAGAATATACTGTTGATTTAGTTTCTTTAGAGATTCATCCTTTAGCAAAGGCTGCTAAAGATACAGCTAGTGCGGGAGTATTGATTATGGCTATTATTTCTGCTATTATCGGATTGGTTATTTTTGTCCCTAAAGTGATGATATTTATAGGAGGATGGTTATGAAAGAAAGGTTGTTAGCGCTTCAAAAGAATAGTTATAGTCCTTATTCTCATTTTTGTGTTAGTGCAATTGTTGTGATGAAAGATGGGAAAAGTTTTAGTGGTGTTAATGTTGAAAATGCTAGTTATGGAGCAACTATTTGTGCTGAACGCTCGGCAATTGTTCATGCAATTAGTCAGGGATATAAAAAGGGTGATTTTCAAGAACTTCATGTAATGGTTTCTAGTGGTAAAATTTCTATGCCTTGTTATCTTTGTAGGCAAGTTATTTCAGAACTGTTTGATTCTTCTGCTTTTATTTATTGTTATTCTACTTTTGGGAATGTGAAAAAATATTCTGTTTCTGAATTATGTCCTTATCCTTTTGAGAGTGGTGATTTAGAATGAAAGTAGGTTTTGTTAGTTTGGTTGGTCGCCCTAATGTCGGTAAGAGTACGTTGTTGAATCAGATTTTAGGATTTAAGCTTGCTATTACTTCTAATGTTAGTGGTACTACTCGAAATATTATACAAGGAATTTATCAAGATGATGATTCTCAAATTATTTTTATTGATACTCCTGGTATTCATAAACCGGTTCATAAATTGGGAAATTTGATGAACCATAAAACTTATCAGCAATTAGATAATGTGGATGTTATTTTGTTTTTAGTAGATGTTTCTAAAGGATTTGGAAAAGGGGATCAGTTTATTTTAGATCGAATTAAAGATTGTTGTGTTCCTGTTTTTTTACTTTTAAATAAAATTGATAAAGTTCAAGATAAAACTAAGTTGTTGGCTAGTATTGATCAGGTTAAAGATCTTTATTCTTTTGCAGAAATTATTCCCATATCTTCTATTTCTAATCGGGATATTCCTTCTTTAATTTCTTGTATTTGTAAATACTTGGATGATGGGGTTAGGATTTATTCGGAAGATGAAATGACTAATGTTTCTGTTCGTTTTATTTTAGCAGAGTTTGTTCGTGAGAAAATCCTTGAATTAACTCATGATGAAATTCCTCATTCTGTTGCTTGTTATGTAGAAAATTATGAAGAGAAAAAAAATTGTGTTTATTTACAGGTTTTAATTGTTGTTGATCGGGATAATTTGAAAAAAATTATTATTGGTAAAAATGGTTCTTTACTTAAAGAAATTGGTAGTCGAGCAAGATATGATATGGAAAAATTTTTAGGTAAAAAAGTATTTTTAGAAACTTATGTTAAAACATTAAAAAATTGGCGTGATCAGGAAAAGTATTTTTTAGAATTGGGATTTTCGGATGAGGAATAATTAATTTTTATTTGTATATTTTTTTTGTGAAATCATCACTATATAAATAGAGGTGATTTTATGACAGATGAAATTTTATGGAATTTGTTTGTAGAAACAGGAGATATTCGTTATTATAATTTGTTACAAAAATTAAAAAAGAAGTGAATTAAATTGAAAATAGAGAGTTTTTTAGGAATTATTTTGAGTGAGACTAATTATAGTAATTCTAGTAAAATTTTAAATGTTTTGACTGATCAATATGGTTTAGTGGGTATTTTGTCAAAAGGTTGTCGGAATATAAAGAGTAAATTACGGGGAGTTAGTCAAAAACTTGTTTATGGAACTTTTCATGTATATTATAAAGAAAATGGTCTTTCTACTTTGATTGGGATTGATATTTGTGATTCTTTTTCTCATCTTATGACTGACTTGGAAAAAATTAGTTATGCTTCTTATATTTTGGATTTGGTGGGGCAAGTGGCTCGTCAAAATGAAGATAGCCAAATTTTCTTTTTATTACGTGATACTTTAGTTAAAATAAATGAGAAATTTCATCCTATGATTATGACTAATATTTTAGAGCTTAAATTATTGGATTATTTAGGAGTTAGACCTAGTATTGATTGTTGTAGTATATGTGGAAGTGATAAGGGAATTGTTACTCTTTCTTCTGATCAGGGAGGATTTATTTGTAAAAATTGTTATCAAAATGAGACTATTGTTTCAGAGAAAGTAATTCAAGTGATTCGGATGTATTATTATGTTGATATTTCTAATATTTCTAAATTAGATGTTCCTTCTTCTATTGTTTTTGAAATTAATCAATTTTTAGAAAATTATTATGATCGTTATACAGGTTTATATTTAAAAAGTAAAGATTTTATTCGACAAATTCGTCTTTTGGATCAAGTAATTTCATGATGATAATTTTTTCTTTTCACTATATTATCAGTATAGCGAAGAGAAAATTAAATTATTGTTAGCAAAGATATCGTGATGGTTTATGATATAGTTATTCTGGATGATTTATTGTATAATAAGTTGATTTATTGTATAATAATTATTTTGAGTTTAGGTAAAAAAAACACTTGACATAAAAAAAGATGAAAATGTGGAAAACTTTTTCATCTTTTTGTAACAAAAATAAGGAAAACATTCCATTAGTTTAGTATAATAAAGTTGTAAAAATAAAAATCATAGTAAACAAAATATATGGAGGTGTTTTCCTATGAATAATTTTACAATGAATACCTATGAAATGAAAAGAGAAATATTCAATTTTTCAAAAAAATTTAATTGAAAAATGAAATGTCTATTTGATATGTATATAGACATTAAGTCGTTCAACTGTTTTTATTTTAGTC
>CANQFO010000040.1 GCA_947599755.1 uncultured Bacilli bacterium | reverse complement strand
AAAAATAAAAAAAAAGGCTTGACAATGGTTAGCAAGTCTCCTCTAGAATCCAATAAATTTTTCTTATTTATTCTTATTCTAGTTCCAGTTTACACCCCCCTCCAAGGTTTTGTCAATCATACGTATGTTCGTTTTAGACTTAAAAATTAATACAAGAATATTTTTAGTACTCTTGTATTTTAATTTAGGCTTGAGAAAAATTTATGGTATATGTTGCATTCGTAAAAGTTACCGGATTGGTTGGTAAGGTTGTCATTGAGGATTGAATACCAAAACCTATTCCAAAACGTTTTTCTTCTCCTGGGTTTAGTATATCATCTTTTTCTATTCCCTCAATAGCATGCCAAAAGTTAGTGCTAATTAATTTAGCATCTGCATCTGCACTGGTTCCTGTTCCAGCAAATGTTGGTCCTATATAATTTATGGATGTGATTTTTGCTGCCACTTCTCCTTTATTTTCTACATAAAGAACACAGGAAAAATCATCATTTGGTGCTTGTAATGTAAAACCAGATATTGTTACTGATGTTTTATTAACTTCCATTGTTCCCTTTTTAGCAGAATGATACGTATAACAATCTTCTTTTCTTAGTGAAACATTCCAAGATGTCTGACTTGATTGTACGGTTGTATTAGTTTTGATCTGTAATTGTTGACTTAGGGCTGCATAGGCAATACTTATTCCTATTACCGATATCAATATCGCTACAATGATATATGTTTTTGCATGATTTTTTTTCATGTAAACCTCCTCTAGAATCCAATAAATTTTTTCTATTTATTCTTATTCTAGTTTCAGTTTACACCCCCCCCCCAAGGTTTTGTCAATCATACATTTGTTTGCTTTTTATTGCTTTTTTCCTTCTTTTTTTAATCCATTTTCTACGCTTACTCTTTGTACAATGGTTAATGCAGCAATGATACAAACTGTGAAACTTCCTCCATAGCTCATAAATGGTAAAGGTACTCCAGTCATTGGCATCATTCCAAATAATCCCATTAAATTAATAGCAATATGGACAAATATATAAATTGCTACTCCATAACATAGAATTGCTCCTCTATTCGTATTACTTCTTTTTCCTATCATTAAAATTCTCCATAGTAAAACCATATATAGAAGTATGATTGCTACTCCAAAAATTACTCCTAGTTCTTCTACGATAATGGCAAAAATAAAATCTGTATAAGGCTCAGGAAGGTATAAATATTTCTGAGTAGAATTTCCTAATCCTACTCCTGTTAATCCACCATTATTAATAGCAATATATCCATTACAAACTTGATTTCCTGTTGTTAATAATTTATCACATGGTCTTGTAAAATCAAATCTTTGTAATTGTCTTTCAAATAGTAAGGTTTTTCCACTTCCTACAATTATAAATCCTGCAAAAAAGATTAATCCTAATAATCCAAATATAGTTTTTCTTTTGATTTCCTTATTCATTGGCACTGCTAAAAAAATTGCTCCTACAATTACGCAATAAATAATGGTTGTACCTAAATCTGGTTGTAAAAAAATTAAAGCTGCAATAATTCCACATATTAATAGTGGAAAAAGACATTTTGTGTAACGATTTAAATTTTTTTTGTTTTTTTCATAAAATGTTGCTAGCCAAACAATTGTGATTACTTTTATGAATTCACTTGGTTGAATACTTACAAATCCTAAATCATACCAACTAAGGGCTTTGTTTTTGGCTTGTCCTATTACTAATAATAATGCTAAACTAATGGTTGTTATAATTAGTAATCCCCAAGAAAATACCCCATAGGCTCTAGTTGTAAAATTTATCATAATGATGGAAAAGATTAACCCCAATAAAAGAAATATGGCTTGTTTCATAAAATAATTATAGGGACTTACTGCATGTGACATGTATGCTGTTACATTTGAAGCAGAAAAAACCATGATTAATCCAATAATAAATAATAAAATAGAAATCATTAATAGTGGTTTATCAATATATTTTATTATCTTTCTCAATTTTACTCCTCCATTCTAATACTACTATATCATAATTTGAGGCTTTTTTTGTGATAATTTTTTCCTGGGTTAGTTTTATTAACATATTTTGTAAATTTACATATTTTATAGTAGATTATGTAAAGGAGGCTATGTTATGTATTATTATGGTGGTGGTTCTAATAGTTGCTCTTGTAACCAATCTTATCAAATGCCATATTACTCTATGGGATGTTGTGGAGGAAATAACAATTCCACTTATGCAATTATCTTAGTATTATTTATCTTATTAGTTATTGTTATTGGTACTCGTTGGGGTGCTTAATTTTCTATTGATTCATTGATTGATGATACTTTTGGCAAGTAAAGATTCCTTTATTTGCTTTTTTCAGGTTACTGGTTGAGTTTTTTCTTTTTTTTTGATATACTATAAGCCGAAGTTTGAGGTGGTTGTATGTTAAAAACAAGTGAAATATTAGACGAAAAAGATAAAAGGCTTAGAGTAATTAGTAAAGAATGTAGTTTTCCTCTTACTAAAAAAGATAAAGAGTTAATTCATATTATGATTGAGTATTTAAAAAATAGTCAAATTGAAGAATTAGCAGAAAAGTATGATTTACGTCCAGGAATGGGAATGTCTGCTATCCAGTTAGGGGTTGCAAAAAGATATTTTGTTGTTGTAGATGAAGTAGAAGAAGGTAAATTTGAAACTTATGTTTTGATTAACCCTAAAATTATTAGTAATTCATTAGAACAAATCTACGTAGATATGGGAGAAGGTTGTCTTAGTGTGAATCGTCCTGTTGAAGGAATCGTTCCTAGGTATGCTAGAGTTAGTGTTGAAGCTTATGATATGGAAGGAAGAAAAATTCATGTTCGAGCTAGAGAGGAATTAGCCGTTTGTTTCCAACATGAAATTGATCATTTAAATGGGATTTTATTTACTGATCACATCGATCCAAAAAATCCATATAAAGGAAAAGATCAAATGAGAGCTATTTGATCTTTTTTATTTCTTTTATTGACATTGATTATAACGGGAATTAAATCTTTCTAATCCATTTCTTACTTTTACCTTCTTTTTTGCTTCTTGGTTTTCTAATTTACAAATTTCTGTATCAAATTTTGAAGCGATTGAAATGGGAAGCATGGTAATAATTTTTGATGTATTAATAAATGTACTAACTTTAAAGTAATCATATCTTGTATTATTCTCTTGGTATCCACATTCTGGATAATAAAATATATAATCTTCTATTATATCTTTTACTATAATAGATGCATTTCTATGGGTGTTAATATATTGTTTAGCCTGATAAAATAATTGTTCAATATCAACATCTTGATAAAATTTTGTTTTTTCTAATTTTATTTTTAAAAAATGATTTTCCTTAATATGTTGAATTGCCTTTTGTTCATTATAGTTGATAATTTGTTTTTCAAAATATGTTATTCCTTTTTCCTTATAATCTGGATTATATTTCTTATTTAGATAAATTCTTTCACAGTGGTACCTACTATTATTTAATTCACTTTCTTGTTCTATCATAAAGTACTTTTGATATAATTCTTTTAATTTTTCTTCTCCTAATTTTATATAAAGGGGAACTAATTTTTGATAAACCATCTCTTGTGGTAATTCTTCTAGTACTTCTTTTGCCTCTTGGTATTTATTTTCTTTCATTAAAATTTCAGCCATTAATAATTTAGTAACAAAATCATCTGGATATTCTTTCAATAATTCTAAAAGTGCCAGTTTGGCTAAATTTAATTTTCTAGATGAAATTAGTTCTGATATTTGCTTTGTTTGATAAGCTACATAACCATTTTTACTATGTCCGTTATGTTTTTCTAAATTTTTTGATTTCATTTTAACCCCCCTATTTTCTTTTTCCCTACAATATTTTTTTTGAATACTCATTTCCAATTTCATAAGCATTATTATAGTTTTTTTTTCTTTTTTTGCAAGATTTTCTTGCTTAAATTTTTAATTTATAATATTTCTTCATGATTTTCTAATTTTACACTAACTAATTTAGAAACACCTGATTCTTGCATGGTAATTCCATACAAAGTATTTGCATATTCCATTGTTTTTTTCTTGTGTGTGATAATTAAAAATTGAGTTTTATCTCTATAATGATCTAGATATTTTCCAAATTGATCAACATTTGCTTCATCTAGTGCTGCCTCTACTTCATCAAATAAACAAAAGGGAACGGTTCTTACGTTTAGTATTGCAAATAGTAAACTGATTGCTGTTAGAGTTTTTTCTCCTCCTGATAATAAAGTAATTGTTGTTAATTTTTTTCCTGGTGGAGATGCTACGATATCAATTCCTGTTGTGAGAATGTTTTCTGGATCAGTTAATCTTAAGTCTGCTGTTCCTCCACCAAATAATTCTTTAAATACTTTTTGAAATTCTTTTTTGATTTTCTGAAATGAGGTTGTAAATTCTTCTATCATTACTTCATCCATTTGATTCATAATTTCTAAAAGCGTTTCTTCTGCTTTTTGTAAGTCTTCTTTTTGATTCATTAGAAATTCGTATCTAGTATTTACTCTTTCATATTCTTCTATTGCCCCTAGGTTTATCATTCCAATTCTTTTAATGGTTTCTTTGTAATGAATTACTTTTTTTCTTGCTGATTCTTCTTCAATATCTAATTCATAATTTTTTTTAGCTTTTTCAAATGTTAATTCGTGTTCTTGATTCAGGGCTAGTAACATATTATCTATTTTTACATCTAATCGATTCTTAGTAATTTCTAATTGATTTTGTTCTTTTTCTAGTAATCTTAACTGGTTAGTTGTTAACTTATTATTTGCTTGTTGTTGTTCTATTACTTCTTTTAATTGTTCTATTTCTTTTTTTAGATAAGTTAATCTCATTATTATTAATTCTTTTTCTTTTTGTTTTTCCTGTTCTTTTTGAATTAATTCTTGTTCTTTATCACTTAATGTATTATTTTTTAGTGCTTCTAAGTTTTCCCATTCTTTTTTGATTTCCTCATATTTATTTTTGGTTATTTCTACTTGTTTTTCTTTTTGATGATATTTTTCTTGTAAAATTATTATTTCTTTTGTATAAGAATAAAGCTTTTCTTCTTGTTCTTGAATTTGTTTTGTTAGTTTTTCTCTATTTTCTATTGTATTTTGTTGGTCCATTATTAATATGTTTCTTTTTTCTTCTATATAGTGTAGTTGTTGTTTTACTGTAATTGCGCTTCTTCTTTGATAAGTTGATCCTCCTGATATTGATCCCCCTACATTTACTACATCTCCATCTAGAGTAATCAATTTATATTTTCTATTGATTTGTTTACTCAATTTTGTTGCAGCATCTATATTTTTTACAATTCCAATGATACCAAATTGATTTTTCATAATATTTTGATATTTTTTATCATAACTGATTAAATCACTTAAAATTCCAATAAAATCATTACTTTTTTTTAACTGATTTAAGCTATTTTCATCTATTGTTCTTTCTTTTATTATTGATAAAGGAAAAAATGTTAATCTTCCTAATTTTTTTTCCTTTAAATATTCTACTGCTTTTTTGGCACTTTCTTCATCTTCTGTAATGATAAAGTTTTTATTAGAGGTTATTGCAATATTTAAGGCTTTTGCATATTCATCTTTTGTACTTAGTAAATTACCTATTGTATTATAAATTCCTTCTAAATTTGGTTCCTTTAAAATACTTTTTACGCTATTTGGAACATCTACTCCTTGTGCTAGTTCTATTTGTAAATTATCTATGGTATTTTTTAAGGTAATTAGTTCTTGATCTCTTTTGGTATATTCATCTTTTAATATCTGATCTTTTTTCTTTAACCTATCTAGATTTTTTCCTTGTTCTTCTTTTTGTAGTTCTTGTGTTTTTTGATCTTTTTCTAGTTCTTTTTCTTCTTCTTGTAAAAGAATCATTTCTTTTTCTAAATTAGCTTTTTGTTCTAAAAGATTTCTAATTTCTTCTTTAATTACATTTTCTTCTTTTGTACTTTTACTTTTTTCCTTAATTAATTTTTTTTCTCCATTTAATCTTTCTACTTCTTCTGTTACTTGTAATAATTTTTTGCTTAGTTCTTTATTTTCTTGTTCTAACTTATCTAATTTAGTATTTTCTTTTAAGTAATTAGCATCTAATTTTGAATTTTCTAAAGAAATGGTCATTATTTCTTGATTTGTTTTTTCTTGTTTTATTTTTATTTGTTCTAATTCTTGATTATTTTTTTCAATATCATATACTAATAAAGAAATTTCATATTTATCTAATTCTTCTTTCGCTTTTAAATATTCTTTGGCTTTTTCACTTTGTTCTTTTAATGGTCTAACTTGCATAGATAATTCATTAATAATATCGTTTACCCGTTCCATATTATTATGGGTTTTATCTAACTTTTTCAAGGCTTCTTCTTTTCTTTTTTTGTATTTTATTATTCCAGCTGCTTCTTCAAAAATTAGTCTTCTTTCCATACTGGAATTACTTAAAATCCTATCAACTTCTCCTTGAGAGATAATATTAAATGATTCTTTTCCTATTGCAGAATCCATTAATAAATTATTAATATCTTTTAATCGGCATTTTTCACCATTTAGATAATATTCATTTTCTCCACTTCGATATACTCTTCTTTTAATAGAAAATTCTGTGTATGGGATATTTAAAAAATGATCATGATTATCAAAGATTAATTCTACACTTGCTACATTTAAAGGATTTCTACTTTTACTTCCTGAAAAAATTACATCACTCATTGATCCATCTCCACGAAGAGATTTTATTGATTGTTCTCCTAATACCCAACGTACTGCGTCTACTACATTACTTTTTCCTGAACCATTTGGGCCAACAATACAGGTTATTTTTCCATCTAATTTAATCTTTATTTTATCTGCAAATGATTTGAATCCACTTGTTGCGATCTCTTTTAAATACATACATCTTCACCCTATTTATAAGTATACTATAATTTTAATTTTGAAACAATCTTTTGTTTTTTCCTTTTTCCTTAAAAGAAAAGAACAAATTTTTATTGAGATTCTTAAAAGATAGGAAAGGATTACTCTAACCATATCTGTATTCTCTTTTTATTTGTTCCTTTTTTTTATTCAATTTTATTTTGTTTTTAGTTTTTCTTTTTCTTCAAGTTTTTTTCTTGCTTCTTCTTCTGAACTTACGGGTAACAAAGTTTCTTTTTTATCATCTAGTTGGATTCCAGAAACAATGGCAATTTTAGCATGATTTAATGCTTCAATAATATCATCAGATACTTCGTCATAAGATTTACTTTCTCCTGCATAACTTTGAGTATCATATAAACTCATTAATGTATCCCATAAAATACCAGACTTCTCAGTCAAATAATACTCTGTTTTAAATCCACTAATTGGATCAAATACCTCAATTTGTTTCTTACTTGAACTTCCAGTTTCTTGTCTTTGTATTTTACAATAATTATAATATTGTGGCTCTAATCCACTAACTGTACAAACTTCTGCTTTGATTAATCGTTTTAAGATACTTGCAGTTACACTACAACCATTATTTTCAAGCCAAGTTTGATATTGTTTTTGAATTACTGATAACTGTTGAGTAAGTCTACTTTTTTCAATTAAAGTAATTTTTTCATCTTGATAGGCAAGAATTAATGATTCTACTTCTTCCTCTGTTAATGATTGTAACTGTTCCTTTTTTTTCTTAGATAATTTCTTTAATTTATCAGTATTTTCTAATTCTAAAGATTCAATTTTCTGTTCTAATTTTAATCGTTTTTCTAAACGATTAATATTTTCTAATAAGTTTTCACTTTTTAAATTTTCATCGTTATTTTCTCTGATATTTACAGTTTCACTTAAGGCTAAAATTTCATCCAAATTAGTCATGTCTGCATTTTGATCTATGACTTCTAAAATTGATTCTGGAATCATTTCAATATCTTTTTTACCACAACCTGTTAATAATACTCCTGATAAAATTAACGTAGTAAGTTTTGCAGATAATTTTAAATTTTTAATTTTCATTTCTATTCCCCCTTCTACTTGAAGCGTTTATATTTTATCACTAATTTCTTTATTTGTCAATGCTTTCTGATAGTAAATTCTCTAAGGTTAGAAATTTGTATCCTTTTGATCGAATATATTCTATTACTGATGGAAGTTCTATTTCTGTAGAAGAATTAACTGGTAAAGAAATAATTGCTGCATTAGATAATTTTGCTTTAATTTCTTTATATGGATAATTTCCTACCTTTATCGTAGGCGTGATGGTATGAAGCTTTAACTTTTGACATACTTCTAATACTTCCTTTTGATCATAATCTGCATAGCAATATTTTGCTTCTTTTTTGGTTAGGGAGTTTAGATAATTTACAGCACTATTAAAATAAATTTCTTCATATCGATCATCATAACTTAATATTTCTAATTCAAAAGAGGGAACTAAGCTTTTTACTAACTCTTGATTGTTTTCTATATATAACCCATCAATAAAAAAAGTAGCTGGAATTTGTTTTTCTATTAAAATGTTACTAATCGAATTTAAATTTTCTTTTTTGGTAACTTTAAAGACTAAAGCAACATTTTTTTGTTCTGTATTTCCACTAATAATATATTTATCATAATAATCTTCTATTGATATAGTAGGAGTAATTTCCTTGAATGTAGTTAAACTTTCATTATAAGCTCCATATTTTTTCATTTTTTGATAGCTTTCTTTTTGATTAATTTCTCTTCCTGTTTTTCCAGGAATTATTTTTTTTCCAATAATTTTGGCATTTTGAGCTTTTATTTTATATTTTTCTTCGGTAGTTTCAATTTGTTTCATAATTGGATCTGATTTTCTAATTACTTCTATTGATTTATTCGTATAGTAAAAACTAAATAATAAAAGAATTATTACTATACTTGCTTGTTTTATTTTATTTTTATCCAATTTTATCACCTAGTTTAGTATATGAAAAAAAGTTCTTTCTTTGAACTTTTATTTTTTCTTTAATATGGCATCTTTTCTAGAAAAGTTTTGTCTACCTTTTTTATCTACTCCTAAGGCTTTGACTAAGATTTCATCCCCTATTTTAACCACATCTTCTACTGATTTTACTCTTTCGTTAGTAAGTTGTGAAATATGTACTAATCCCTCACATCCTGGCCATAATTGTACAAAACAACCAAATTCTTCAATTTTTACTACTTTAGCTTCATAAATTTCTCCTACCTCTACTTCTCTTACTACTTCTTCAATCATTTTTCTTGTTTTATCAATAATTTCTTGATCATTATGGTAAATAATTACTCTTCCATCATCTTCTAAATCTACTTTTACAGCATTAACATTTGTTACTTCTGTTACATTAGAAGCATCACATATGATTTTTGTAATCATTTCTCCTCCACGACCAATAACATCCTTGATTTTAGCAGGATTAATGGTAAAGGTTACCATTTTTGGAGCGTATTTAGAAACTTCTTTTCTTGGTTCTTTAATTTGTTTTTCCATTACTTTTAAAATTTCTAAACGAGCTTTTTTTGCTTGTTGTAAGGCTTCTTGTAATATTTTTTCCGTAATTCCTTTTATTTTTATATCCATTTGTAAGGCTGTAATTCCTTCCTTAGTTCCAGCAACCTTAAAATCCATATCTCCCAAGTGATCTTCCATTCCTTGAATATCAGTTAAGATAGTATAATCATTTCCTTGTGTAATTAATCCCATAGCAATTCCTGCAACAGGCGCTTGAATCGGAACTCCTGCAGCCATTAATGACATACATCCAGCACATATACTTGCTTGTGATGATGATCCATTTGATTCTAAAATTTCTGATACTACACGAATAGTATAAGGAAATTCTTCTTCTTTTGGAATTACTTGAGCAAGAGCTTTTTC
>CANQFO010000039.1 GCA_947599755.1 uncultured Bacilli bacterium | reverse complement strand
TTATTTCCAGATAAAGCGGTATATGTAATTGTCTCTTTTAACGAATCAGGTGTTTATCTGCAAACGCTTCAGTAACCCATGTTGATTCCTCCCGAGGAATGGTAGAATGGTGTAAAGAAAATGTCAAAAGTAATGGCTATGAAAATTTTTCTATACGTTATTTAGTTGATGATGTAGTAAAGTTTGTAAAACGAGAAATTCGTAGAGGAAATCAGTATGATGCAATAATTATGGATCCACCAAGTTATGGAAGAGGGATAAATGGAGAAATTTGGGATATAGAAAAAGACTTAAATAAACTAGTAAATTTATGTACACAAATTTTAACAAATAATCCATTATTCTTTCTAATTAATTCTTATACAACAGGACTTTCTTCCACTGTATTAGCAAATATTTTGTCCCAAACAATGGAAAAATATACTGGAAAAATTTCCTGTGGAGAAATAGGATTACCAATACAAAAACAAAACTTAATCCTACCATGTGGAATCTATGGAAGATGGGAAAATGATGAATAAATTAAATATTTTATATGAAGATAATCATATTATTGTGGTAGAAAAACCAAGAAATATATTAAGTCAATCAGACATTACCAAAGATTTAGATCTACTAACAATAGTAAAACAATATATAAAAGAAAAATATCATAAACCAGGTAAAGTTTATCTTGGATTAGTTCATCGACTAGATCGTCCAGTTGGTGGTGTAATGGTCTTTGCAAAAACTTCAAAAGCTGCAGCCAGATTATCTGATCAAATCAAAAATCACAAAATAGAAAAGAAATACTTAGCCATTGTTCATGGAAAATTAAGCCCTAAGGGAACATTTATCGATAAATTAGAAAAATTATCAAATGGAACGACAATAATTTCAGATAAAGGAAAAGAATCAGAACTTTCATATAAAGTAAAAAAATATCGGAAAAAAGAAAACTTAAGTTTAGTAGAAATATCATTAAAATCAGGAAGACATCATCAAATTAGAGTACAATTTTCGAGTAGAGGACATGCATTATATGGCGATCAAAAATATGGACAACAAGAAAAAGAAAATATAGCCTTATTTGCATATTATTTAAAATTTTATCATCCAACAACAAAAAAACTTATGCAATTTAAAATATCTCTTTCACAAGATGGATATTGGACAAAATTTACACAAAAAAAGAATAGATAAAATAATTATCAAATAAAATGTTTGCATTTGTCCTTTTTTTTTGCTATGATAATAATAGAATAATAAGAATAGAAAAAAGGGAGTCGATATTTATGAATTTTGATTTTAGTTGGTTTTTAACATTACCAGGAATGTTAATTACAGGTGGTATTTTATTATTAATAGTGGCTGTAATTATTTTAATTGTTACCTCACGTAAATCTAAGAAAATAAAAAATCCTGTTCAGGAAAATGAAACAAATCCTGTAACTTCAACAACACAAGTAGCTCCACCAATGAATATGAATAATGGATCAATCATGGCAAATCCTACTGTCCCAACAGAAACTTTAAATTCTACTCCTATGCCAGGACCAATGCCAAATAATAATTTTCAACCAATGACTAATCCTAGTCCTGTAATACCAAATTCAATGCCAATGGAGAATATGGCAATAAATCCTCCAGTAAATAATGAAATGAATACTATACCAACTAGCCCAACTCAAACGATTACACCACCTATTGAAGTAATGACTCCTTCAGGAATCGCACCTTCAATACCAGAAAATAATCAAGCAATAGCAAACTCACCAATGGTTTCAACTCCGACACTAGAACCAGTTCCAACCATGGAACAACCAATTTCAACTTCACAAATAATAGCTGAACCAACAATAAACCCAACACCAATAATGGAGCAACCTTCAATGGGAGAGCCAAATCTTACTCCAATTACGCCTGATCCAATACCAAGTATTCCGGAAATTCCTACAGTAGAAGCAACTCCCCCAACAATAGAGGCAATTCCAAGCATTGCACCAAATGAACCAAATATTTCTGCTCCAGTTATGCAACCAACAAATAACATATCACAAAATCAAGTTGTCCAATCTTCACCAACGATAGAGCCAGGTCCAGTTCAACAACAACCAGTAATTTATGGTGGAGCAAGTCCAATTGTACCGAATATTAATGTAGCACAAGAAGAATCCCATCAAATATATGGAGGAGCCAATCCTTTAGAAAATACACAAACTATTCCAACAATTAATACAAGACCTGAACCTACAGCACAACCAGTTCCAACTATAGTATCACCACAAACTCAACCAGTACAACAAGTTGAGGCGATACCGACAAGTGGAAATGTATAAAATAATAAGTCTCTTAATAAAATAAGAGATTTTTTTCATCAGTAAAAATAAAATTTGCAGGGACTATCTTTACCATGATATAATAAAATAATAAGAAATTTCAAAAGTATATGGGACGGGAGTTGAAAAAATGAAAAAAATTTCTATCTTATCTTTACACTTAGGTTATGGAGGAATTGAAAAATCTATTGTTGCCCTTGCTAATTTACTATGTGAAGATTATCAAATAGAAATAGCTTGTTGCTATAAATTATATGAAGAATGCGTTTTCCCTTTAGATTCACGAGTAAAAGTTAAGTATTTACTACCAAATTTAAAACCAAATCGTTTAGAATTAAAAGAAGCATTAAAACAAAAAAAATTTTTAAGAGTCCTAAAAGAAGGAAAAAAAGCACTCCATATACTAAGAATGAGAAGAAAAAAAATGATTAATTATATAAAAAGCACCAATAGTAACATTATTATTTCAACCAGAGATATTTTTGATGAATGGTTAGGAGAATATGCCCCAAGCAAAGTCTTAAAAATAGGTTGGGAACATAATCATTATCACAATGATTTAAAATATGCTGGAAATATTACAAAATCTGCATGGAATTTAGATTATTTAGTATTAGTATCTAATTCTTTAAAAGATTTTTATCAAAAAGAACTGAGAAAATCAAAATGTAAATGCATCTTTATCCCAAATATGATTGAAAAAATACCAAAACGTATTGCCCCATTACAAAATAAAAAAATAATTTCTATAGGAAGATTATCTCCAGAAAAAGGGCAATTAGATATGTTAAAAATATATAATCAATTAGAAAAAAAATATCCAGATTGGACTCTTGATATAATTGGAGATGGAAATCAAAGAGAAGTTTTAGAAAAATATATTAATAATCACCAATTAAACAATAAAGTTATTCTTCATGGATTTCAAAATAAAGATTATATAGACGAAAAACTCCACGAATCTTCAATATATTTAATGACATCTTATACAGAATCTTTTGGAATTGTTCTAATAGAAGCAATGTCTCACGGTATACCATGCATTGCCTTTTCTTCAGCAGAAGGTGCTAGAGAAATAATTAAAAGTGGAAAAAATGGATATTTAATAAAAAATCGTAATTTTAATGCCATAATAAAAAAAATAAGTGATTTAATTGAAAATGAAGAAGAAAGAAAAAGAATTGGTATATCAGCAAGACAAAGTGTAAAAAAATATACAGGAAATATAGTAAAAAAAGAATGGATTCAATTATTAGAAAAGAAGTGATCAGATGCAAAAAAAGAAAGTTTTATTTATTTCATCTACTGGAGGACATTTAAGTGAATTATTACAATTAAAAGAATTATTTTCTAAATATGATTATCATCTCATTACAGAAAAAACAAAATCAAATTTAGAGTTGAAAAAAGAATATCCAAATCATATCAATTTTTTAATTTATGGAACAAAAGTACATAAAGTAACATATCCATTTAGATTATTTTTAAATTGTTTTAAAAGTCTATATTTTTATCTAAAAATAAAACCTGATTATATTATCACAACAGGAACTCATACAGCAGGACCAATGTGCTGTATTGGAAAAATATTTGGTAGTAGAATTATCTATATTGAAACATTTGCAAATATTAATACCAAAACCGTAACAGGAAAATTATTATATCCAATTTCAGATAAATTTATAATTCAATGGGAAGGTTTGAAAAAAAATTATCCAAAAGCAACTTATGGGGGGTGGATTTTTTAATGATTTTAGTGACATTAGGAACCCAAGATAAAAGTTTTGAACGCCTATTAAAAGCAATTGATCAACAAATCGAAAAAGGGCTAATAAAAGAAAAAGTAATCGTTCAAGCAGGATATACAAAATATAAAAGTTCAAACATGGAAATTTTTGATCTAGTACCTCAAAAAGAAATGGATGAATTAATAGAAAAAAGTCGTATAGTCATTACTCATGGAGGAGTAGGAACGATCCTTTCTGCAATCAAAAAAAAGAAAATAGTAATTGCTGCCGCAAGACTAAAAAAATATAAAGAACATGTAAATGATCATCAAAAACAAATTATCAAAGAATTTACTAAGAGAGGATATATCTTAGAATTAAGAGATTTTAACCAATTAGATAAAATATTAGAAAAATCCAAAACCTTTCATCCTAAAAAATTTGAAAGTAATACACAAAATATGGTAAATCTAATAGAAGATTATATTGAAAAAGATA
Source organism: uncultured Bacilli bacterium (assembly GCA_947599755.1). Taxonomy (GTDB): domain Bacteria; phylum Bacillota_I; class Bacilli_A; order RF39; family UBA660; genus CANQFO01. The sequence continues at coordinate 5,504 of CANQFO010000039.1, read as the reverse complement.
ATCACATCTCTTGGTATAATAAATTTCACCTATTTTTTTGGTGCATAATCGGAATAATCATAATAAGATTAGTATGGCTTTTCATTAAATGACCAAAATAAAGAAGATATTTACAATACTTCTTTTTAATTAAATAAACATAAAAGTTTCAATAATTTATCCAAAAAAGAAAGAATAAATTGAAATAAAGTATATACAAAAAATTGATTTTTTGATATATTTTTAATAAGGTGATACTATGCAATATAAAAAAATATCATTAATTTTATTTACAATAGGATTAGTAATGATTACATCAGGAAGTGTTGCATCTTTTGTCTTAAGTTTACAATCCGATCAAAAACAAATAAGAGAAAGGATGGAATCAGTTTCATTAAGTTATGAAAATTTTAATACTTACGTAACCAAATTCCAAGAAATGCGAGAAACAATTAATGAAAAGACCTTAAAAAATCTTTATTATGATACATTTAAACAAGAAGATAAACTGATCAAAACCCAATTATCTAATTATGAAAATATTGTAGATACAGTAAAAAAATCCGTCTCAAATATGGACTCACTCTGTAAAAATGTTTATTATCCAGATAGTGATACAAATCATAAATGTAGTAAATATAAGAGTATATATGAACAAGTAATAAATTACTTCCTAGAAGATATTTCTATATACAATTCTAATGTAGAGGTGTATAATAATTACCAACAAAGTCTTGGCAATAATGACAAAATAGAAAAATACAAAACAGCCAAAAAATACATTGACTATAATCATGATGGTCAATATGAAGGTAAAGAGGAATGAAAATGAAACAAAAGAAAAAACATAGAGTAAAACAAAAATGGTCCGTCAAAAAAAAGGTAATCATCATTTCTATGAGTGTTTTCTTTTCTTTTTTGTGTTGTTTTCTTTTTTTATTATATGGACCATGGGATGGATTTAGAAACTTCTGGATTACAAGTTCAATGACAACAATGAATCATCAATATTTAGCCAAATGGTTTTATAGTGATAGTACAATTCAAAAGGTATTAGCTAAAAATCACATAATAGAGATTTCTGAAACTACAGATCCAGATTTAATAGAATTTAAAAAATATGGATCTTCAACAATTTATAAAAATCAATATGAAAAAGAAATTTTAACCAAAGAAGAAGGAAATGATTTATATAAATTAATTAAAATCAAAGGAAGCTCATATCAAGGTTTTTTAGTAGCAATTTATGATCCTTCGAAAATTTCTATTGCAGTAACGAAATATTTAGGAAAAAGAGGACAATCAATATTAGAAATTAGTAAACAAGAAAATGCAATCATTGCTATGAATGCCGGTGGTTTTTATGATCCAGATTGGAATTCAAATGGAGCAATTCCTCATGGAACAGTAATTCAAAAAGGAAAAGTGGTAAGTGATTATCAAGATGCAAATATGGGAGGAGGATTTATTGGATTTACAAAAGATAATAAACTAGTTCTTGGGAAAATGTCCAAAAAAGAAGCCTTAGAGCAAGGATATCGTGATGCAATTGAATTTGGACCTTTCTTGATTGTAAATGGAAAAAGCTCTTTTATTAAAGGAAATGGCGGCTGGGGAATCGCACCAAGAAGTGCAATAGGACAAAGAAAAGATGGAATTGTATTATTTTTAGTGATTAATGGAAGAATTCCCTCAAGTATTGGAGCAGATATGGGAGATATTACAGAAATTATGGAAAGATATGGAGCATATAATGCCGCAAATTTAGACGGAGGATCATCAACAGAATTAGTTATAAAAAATAAAATTATCAATACCCCTGTAGCAGGAGGAGATTATGGGTTAAGAGATATGGCCACTTTTTGGGTAGTAAAAGATTCTTAAAAAGAAGGAGGAGAAATAATGATATACATCTTGCAAGATATGAGCTCATACTGTGCAAATCCTGCACTAGCAAATATATTAAATATAATCAAAAAAATATTAAGTCTTTTCCAAATTATTGGGCCCATTCTATCGATTGTCTCATTAACAATAATATTAATAAAAAAAATGTCAAATCCAGAGGAAAAAAAGACAAAAAATGCAATTCGTAATTGGATAATTTGTTTAATCATAACTTTATTTTTACCAGTAATGATTAATGTATTAATGTCCACCTTAGGAGTAGAATTTGAAGTATCTGCTTGTTGGAACTATGCAGATTCTGCTGCTTCAAATGGAACTACATCAACTTATATTAATCCAAATCCATCCGCAAAACCATCTTCTATTTTACCCAATTCAAATGATTATAGTCAGGGAACAAAAAGTGATTCATCTCAATCTAGCAATTCTTCTAACCAAAAAACAAATATTATTTTTTTAGGAGATTCAAGAACCGCTCAAATGCGCTATTATATCGTAAATGATGGAAATTCAACCTGTCAAGGTTCAACAGGACAAGATTGGATGGAAAAAGGAAATGAAGTTTGGAGCTGTAAAAGCTCAATAGGACTAGACTGGTTACAAAATACAGGAGTTCCACAAATTGAAGCAAAAATAACAAACGGATCAGCAATAGTAATTTTAATGGGAGTAAATGATTTATATCATCCTACATCATATATTAACTACATAAATGAAAAAGCAAGTACTTGGAAAAATAATGGAGCAAGCATCTATTTTGTTTCAGTAAATCCAACAGATGGATCAAGAAGCAATTTAAATAGTGATATCCAAACATTTAATAATAAATTAAAAAAAGGACTTTCCCAAAATGTTACCTACATTGATACCAATAGCTATTTAACATCCAGTGGATTCACTACAGCAGATGGATTACACTATAATAAAAATACATATATAAAAATATATAATTACATTAAAAAGAAATTATAATAAAAACTAAACTCATCTTTTAAATAATCATGAAGTAGATAAAAAGAGAAAAATTGCTAAAAATATCTTGATTTTGATTCTTTTTAATCGTATAATCAATCTAATCAAATGATGATTAGAGGAAAAATTTATGAAGATAGTAAAAATACAAAAACCAGTAAATTTAAAATGGATATATCGATTCATAGATATTTTACTATTTCGCTGTGCAAAAAACGTAATTTTGTTGAAAAATTGACGTTTTTTTTCATTTAAGGAGGTATAGAAAATGAAAACACTAACCATAACAGATTTACTTGATAAGGTAAAAACATATGATACGAATTCTGTATCAGAAATTCAAAAAGCATATAATTATGCAGAAGATCTACATCAAGGTCAATTTCGACAAAGTGGAGATCCTTACATTTCTCATCCTTTAAATGTTGCCTATATTTTATCAGAAATGCATGCAGATAAAGACACGATATGTGCAGGATTATTACATGATACTTTAGAAGATGCCAATATTACAAAAGAAGAAATTATTTATAATTTTAATCCAGAAATTGCTAATTTAGTTGATGGAGTAACAAAAATTAGTAAACTTAATTTTTCTAGTAAAAATGATCAAAATATGGCCAACACAAGAAAAATTATTACTGGAATTACTTCTGATGTAAGAATTATCATTATTAAATTAGCCGATCGACTACATAATATGAGAACATTACAATATAAATCCAAATTTAAGCAAAAAGAAAATGCTATGGAAACAATAGATATTTTTGTCCCACTTGCCTATTATATTGGTGCATATCGAATCAAAAGCGAACTAGAAGATTTATCCTTACAATATTTATATCCTGATCAATATAAAAGAATAGATGATATCAAACATCAAATTGAAGATAATAGTAAAAACTGTTTACAAGAAATGTTAGAAACTATTCAAAAAATTTTATCAGATGAAAATATTCCAAATAAAATAAAAGTAAGAACGAAAAATATATATGGAATATATAAACGATTAAAAGAAGGAAACAAATTATCGGATATTCACGATCTATTATCATTAAAAATCATGGTAGATAATATCTCAGAATGCTACCAGACTTTAGGATTAATTCATCAACAATACCATCCAATCAATGATAAATTTAAAGATTACATTTGCAATCCGAAAACAAATATGTATCAAAGTCTTCATACGACAGTATTTGGCCCTGAAGATCGCTTAGTCCAAACCCAAATTAGAACTTTTGATATGGATAAAGTAGCCTCATTTGGTCTTTCCGCATATTGGGATATCCAAAAAGGAAATATTAGAGATAAAATGCAAGAAGATTTAAAAAATAAATATCAATTTTTTCAATCTTTAGTAGAAATTAATCAGGTATTTGGAGATAACCATGATTTTGTAGAACAAGTAAAAATGGAATTATTTTCTGATACGATATATGTTTATACAACAAAAGGCGACATCATCGAATTACCAAAAGGAGCAACGGCCATAGACTTTGCCTACAAAATTCATTCAGATATTGGAAACACCATGGTTTCTGCAATTGTTAATGATCAAGCTGTCGAGCCAGAATATGTCTTACAAAATAAAGATCGAGTAAAAATTGTTACAGACATTATGTCATATGGACCAAGACTAGAATGGTTAGATAAAGTCCAAACAACCAAAGCCAAAAGAAAAATTAAAGATTTTAACCAAGGAAATTCTATAGGTTAATCATGATTCAGGATAGAAAAAAGAATAATGATTCTCAAAAACGAAATTGTGTATAACTTCCATCCTCTGTTTCCTCATGATTAGGAGAATCAAAATCATTGATTGCATCTCCCATTAAACTGGACTCTTCTGAATTATCGTATGGATATTGATTAGGATGGAAAAAAGACCGAAAATTATTTACATTTCGTTTTAGAGATCGAATACTCCGAACAATGATAAAAATAAGAACCAATTCAATTAATATAAAAAGAAATGAAACAGAATGCTCAAAAGTAATTTCTTCAGGATTTTTTGGATTATAAAAAATATCTATTGTTTTACCAATTTCATTTTTTTCAAATAAATCAGTTTGAATTTGATATGGTTTATCGTTGGCAAGGTATACAATTTCATACTGATTTTCCTCCTCATTAATAACACGAACTACTGTTGCTTGAGTAGGTTGATAGGGTAAAGTAGAAATTTGAAGAAATAAAAAAAATCCCACAATTCCTAAAAATAATAAAGATCCCAAAAGCGATAAGACAGAAAGAATTACTCCCATAATACTACCAATTGGTCCATTTAAGTGAATCGTTGTACTTTCCCAAGTATTTCCATTTTTACGGCCATGTCTAATTTCCATTTTTCAAACTTCCTTTTCTTTTATTTTAAAAAAATAACTCTCATGATTCACCAACAAGGTTGATCAAAGAAATAAATATAGATAATTTTATTTCATTATAAGGAATAAAATTATTTTTTTGAACTATTTTAATTAATTATATCATTTTTCTTTTTTTTTTGACTAGTTATTGAAACCTTTTCTAAAGACTCCTCTATTTTTTAAATAGAATAGTTTATCTATTTGAGTTTAGGTAAAAAAAAACACTTGGCATAAAAAAAGATGAAAATGTGGAAAACTTTTTCATCTTTTTGTAAC
>CANQFO010000038.1 GCA_947599755.1 uncultured Bacilli bacterium | reverse complement strand
CTAGAACTAGTAGTCCCAATATACATACCAGGCCTCTTTCTAACAGCCTCCAACCCTTCTAATACTTGAATTGCAGAAGAATCATAAGTTCTCTCTACCTTTTCCTCATTCATCATATTACCTACTTTCTTTCAATATTACCATTCTTTACTTCGTATATATAAGCTCCATCCAAAATTTTTTTATTAATACTCCTAAGATCAGTAGTAGTCAAAATACTTTGAATACCTTCCCGATTAATCTCCCTTAATAACCTATTTCTCTTCTTAATATCCAACTCACTAAAAATATCATCCAATAATAAAACAGGCATCGTCCCACAAAATTGCTCAAAAATAGGAATTTCCGCCAACTTAAACGATAAAACAGCTAATTTTTGCTGACCCTGTGAACCATAATATTTCAAATCATTATCACCATAAGAAAAACTAAAATCATCACGATGAGGACCATACATAGTCATACCATAATTCAATTCTTTTTGATAATTTTTTCGAAATATTTTAGACAATTTATCGCGAATCTCATCTTCACTATAACAATCAAAAACTACATTTGGAATATACTTTACAAACAAATCTCGATTACCAGAAATTTGAAAATAATAATTTCCTATAGAATCATTAATTAAATCCAAATATTTCTTACGCATCTGATAAATAAAAATAGACTTTTCAATTAATTTATCGGTAAGAATATCCAAATAACTCTTATCAGCAATATGATTATTAAACAAAACTTTCAAATACTCATTTCTAGTCTTCAATAGCTTATTATATTCATTATAAGTATTTAAATAATTTCGAGATATCTGAGAAAGTTGAATATTTAAAAGATTTCTACGAACATTAGGTGAACCTTTTATAATTTCCAAATCATCAGGTGAAAATACAATAACATTTAAATTAGAAATATAATCAGAAACCCTCCTAATCTCAGTCTGATTAATCATTAACTTTTTCACATCATCAAAAAAATCAACCTCTAATTTAGAAAGAATACAACCCTTTTTAATAACTCCTTGAATTTGACACTTTTTCTTATTAAATTGAATAATATTAGGCATATTTCCTACCCGATGAGATTTCGTTAAAGCCAAAATAATTATAGACTCCAAAATATTAGTCTTCCCTTGAGCATTATCCCCAACAAAAATATTCATTCCTGAATTCAATTTAACAGAAATATTAGAATAATTTCTAAAATTTAGTAATTTAATTTTAGTTAAATTCATTTAAAACCAAATAAAAGAGTCATACGCTTCACCTATCCCCTATACAGTATTCCTATACATACATACCTATTATAGCATAAATAAGCAAATAAAGCACGAAAAAATCGTTATAAATTGAATTTTTTAACGATTTTTTCTACTTCTCATAATAAAATCTAATCTAGAAGCTCTAGAAACTTGATTTTCAATAGTTCGATAAGAACAAGGAACAATCAATTCCTTCTGATTATCAAAAATAATTTTTGTATTATTTGCATCAATCTTATGAAAAGATCTAACCCTTTTCAAAGAAATCCAAACACAATCCTCAGCAAGAGGAGAAGTAGTAGGAAAAACAATCAAATTATCACTATCTTCCACAATAATAGGAACCTTATATTCAGCACCTAATATATCTCGAGCACTATCTTTTCTACCCTTATAAGTACTACCAAAATACTTACAACTTTCCTCCATAATTCGAAAAGGTCTTTGATGAATTAAATATCGTTCCTCATCCTCATAAACCAAACTAGTCTCCTTTTCATTAGGAACAATCGCTAATGTCCCTTTACTAATTTCATATTCCATATAAATTCCCCCTTAAAAATGAAATTGACTATATCATAACAACTAAAATTGTCGAAAATAAACGAAATTTAGCAAACTCCTCAATAATATAATAAACAAAAAATAAAAAAATCCAAAAAAAAAGAATAAAAATTAAATTTCCTATTCTTTTAATATCCTAATTAATAAGTTCTAATTGGTAAAACCAATTGAGTCAAAGTCTCATCTTCACTAGATTTAATCAAAATTGGCTTAATTTCTCCCACAAAATGAATATCAACAGTTTCTGTGGAAAAACTTTTTAAAGCTTCCATCATATATTTAGCACTAAACGAAATCTTAATATCTTCTTGATTATTTTTACTAATTTCCATTTTTTCCTCTACCCTACCAATTTCAGCAGAACTACTCTTTAAAATCAAAATATTCCCCTTAGTCTCCAAAGTAACTATATTTTTCTCCTTATCACTAGTTAAAATACTAACACGATCAATAACATCATAAAAATCATTCAAATTTGTATGAATAACCATAAATGAATCATCTGGAAGCAAATTAGAAGTATTAGGATAAGTACCATTAATTAAACGAGATTCAAACTTCAAATTACCAGTTTTAAATAATATCTTATTATTAAATATATGTAATTCCACCTCCATATCATCATCTCCTAATATCTTAGAAAACTCAATAATATTATGACTAGGAATAACAATATTATAACTATCCTCACTCTCAACATTTAAAGTAATTACCTTTCGCGCTAAACGATAAGAATCAGTAGAATTACACTCTAATATATTACCAACAATATTAAAATTAATTCCTGTAAGAACAGCCTTACTTTCTTCATTAGAAGAAGCAAAAGCAGTTTGATTAACAATACTTTTAAAAACACCAGCCTTTAAACAAATCTTTTTCTTACTCTCTTCCAATCCAATATTAGGATACTCACTTTCACTAATCCCATTTAAATTAAATTCACTCTTCTCAGTATAAATAAGAATTTTTAGCTCATCAATAACTTCAATATTAATAAATTGATCAGGTAACTTACGAACAATATCCAAAATATATTTACCTTGAATAATAATACTACCTTCCCTTTCAATTCTAAAATCATCCTCATTTAAACAGTCAATACTAGTTTGAATCGTAATATCATTATCACTAGCAGTAAGAGTCAATTTTTTCTTCCTTAATTCAAACTTAATACCCGCTAAAACAGGAATCAAATTCTTCGTAGAAATAGCCTTAGAAACCTTATTTAACGCATCCAATAACAAATCTTTCTTAATCGTAAATTTCATATATTATATTCCTTCTTTCTTATAATGATTATATTATTACTGTGGAAAAAGTTAAAAAATAACTTTTTCTCTTATTTTACAAATATTTAAACAAATTTTCAACTGTGCAAAACCAGAAAATATAAGAAAAGTTTTACACAACACCAATATCTTGCTTTAATTTTTCAACAATATTAGCTAAATCTTTATTCACTTGAATCTCCTTTTCAATCTTTTCAACTGAATGCATAACAGTAGAATGATCTTTTCCCCCAAATTCTGTGCCAATTTTAGGATAAGATTCACTAGTCATCTTTCTACACAAATACATAGCAATTTGCCTCGGAAAAGAAATATTCGAACTTCTCTTTTTACTACGAATATCTTCAACAGAGATTTGAAAATATTCAGAAACTATTTTTTGTATCCTGTGGATATCATTCTTTTCCCCCATCCCTTTACTAATAAAATCTTTTAATGCATCAATTGCCAAATCTAAATTAATATTCGCACCACCCATAATAGTAGAATAAGCAATAAGCCTAGTAATAGAACCTTCCAACTGTCTTACATCCGTACCTACATTAGAAGCAATATATTCAATAACATCATCAGGAATTTCTTTTTCAAAATTACCAGCTACAATTTTTTTTCTTAGAATCTCAGTTCGAAGTGGAAAATCAGGAGGAAAAATATTAACCGTAAGTCCCCAACAAAAACGAGTACGCAATCGATCCTCTAATAACTTTAAATCATCAGGAGAACGATCAGATGAAATAATAATTTGCTTACTATCATTGTAAAGAGTATTAAAGGTATGAAAAAATTCTTGCTGAGTTTGAGTAGCACCACCCAAAAATTGAATATCATCAATAATCAAAACATCAATATTTCGATACTTATTTTTAAAAAAATCAACATAATTAAAATTCGTCCCATTAGAATCCTTCTTATTAATTCCAATAAAATCTTGAATAAATTGATCACTAGTAACATATAAAACTTTTTTAGAACTATTGTCAATAATATAATTACCAATTGCATGCATAAGATGAGTTTTTCCTAAACCACTATTTCCATAAATAAAAAGAGGATTATACATATTACCAGGATTTTCTGCTACAGACAATGCTGCAGCATGAGCAAATTTATTACTATTCCCAACAATAAAATTATCAAAGGTATATCGACTATTAAGATAAGTTTGACTTTTTCGATTCATATCCCCTACTGAATTATCCAAATCATCAGGAGAATCAATATCATTCAAAGGTTCCTTAGGAATCTCTTCCTTTAATAAAAAAACAAGTTCCAAATTACTTCCAGTAATAGTATTCAAAATAGAAGTAATTAAATTTCCATAACTATCCACCAAATGCCTTTTATGAATAGCCATTGGAACAATAATATAAGCCTTCCCTTCTTCAATTTTATATAAAGAAGTATCCGTAAACCAAGTTTTAAAAGATAGAGAGTTTAATTCTTCTTTGATTTGTTCTAAAAAATTTGACCATAGAACATTAACATCCAAATGAACCATCTCCCCTAAAAAGTAAATAAACTACGATTAGTGTACCTTAATTTGTGGAAAAAATAAACCATTTTTTTTGAAAAAAAATAATCCACAAAAAATCCACAAACTTTTCCACCATAAAAACGATTGATATAAAAAAGGAAATCAAACTTTTCCACATTATCCACAATTTTTTATAAACATAAATATAATAAGAAATCCACAATATTGTGGATTTTGTGGAAACTAGAAAAAATTAATTGACAAAAGAGAAAAAATATTATTATAATAATGTAGATTTATGTCTGGAGGTGGAGAAATGAAAAGAACATATCAACCAAATAATCGTAAAAAATCCAAAAGATTAGGTTTTTTTGCACGTAAAAAAACAAATATTTTAAATCGTCGTCGTCGTAAAGGACGCAAAGTCCTTTGCAAGTAGGGATACCGCTGTCTAAAACAGTGGTTTTTTACTCTTAAAAATGAAAGAATAGGGGAGTAATAATGAAAAAATTATACATAGTAAAAAATCAACGAGATTTTAATCGAATAATAAAAACCGCACCAAATAAGAAAAATAAAAGTTTTATTATATATTATGAAAAAAATAATCTTCCTTATGATCGCTTTGGAATATCTGTTGGAAAAAAATTAGGAAATGCCGTATATAGAAATAAATACAAACGAAAAATAAGAGCAATAATAGATAGAATAAAAAAAGTATATGAAAATAACAAAGACTATATTATAATCTTAAGAAGAAGTGCACAAGAAAAAAACTATCAAGAATTAAATCAAGAACTTCTATCATTAATAGATAAGATAAGAAAGGAGTAAAAAATGAACAGAGAAAAGAAAAAAAGAAAAACCTGGAAGTTACTACTAATAATCATATTAGCAGTAATATCAACTGGATGTACAACAACACTGACAGATAAAAATAATAAACCAGTAAAAAATGAATTGACAGGGCAAAACTTAACAAAAAATATTATTTGTCAACCCACAAATAAAGAAACAATAAAAGCCTATACAAAAAACAAAGTAAAGATAAAAAAATTACCAACCTGTGATGAATTTAAACCAACATCAGGAAAATATGAAGGATTATGGACAAGTATATTTGTAAAACCACTAGCATATATCCTTCTAGCTTTAGGACGATTAATTGGAAATTATGCAGTATCACTAATTATTATCAGCCTAGCAATTCGTCTAATTGCTTTTCCAATCACAAAAAAAACAGCCTTACAATCAGAATTAATTAAAAAAGCCCAACCAGAACTAGATCGAATTCAAAAAAAATATAAAGATAAACAAGATCAAGAATCAATGATGAAACAGAGTCAAGAAATGATGTTAGTATATAAGAAATACAATATCAGCCCAATGTCAGGATGTCTATTTTCAATGCTTCAACTTCCATTATTTATTGCCTTTTTCGAAGCAGTTCAAAGAACACCAGCCATATTTGAAGACAAATTCCTAGGATTACAATTAGGAACCACTCCATCAGTAGGAGTACAAACCGCAACGTTTTACATTTATATAATATTAATAGGATTAATTGCCTTTACAACCTACTTCTCATTCAAAATGAATACAACAGGAAATATGGCAGATCCAACCATGAAAATGATGCCAACCATGATGACAATAATGATTGTAATGACCGCCTTATTTATGCCATCAGGACTAGGAATATATTGGGTAACCTCAAATTTATTTACGATTATTCAAAATATATTAGTAAAAAGGAGTAAAGAAGTAAATGGAAAAGCATAAATATTCAGGAAAAACAAAAGAAGACGCAATAGATCAAGCAAAAATAGATTTACAAGAAACAGAAAATAATTTATTAATAAAAGAATTACAAGAAGTAAAATCAGGATTATTTAAAGGAAAAAAAATAGAAATAGAAGTAATTGAGAGAAGAGAAGTAATAAAACACATAAAAGATTACCTAAATAAACTGATAAAAAACCTAGGATTTACAGCAAATATTGAGATAAAAAATAAAGAAGAAATACCAGCTTATACAATATACTCAGATAATGACTCACTATTAATTGGAAAAAATGGTAAAAATTTAAAAGCACTTTCCATTATAACATCCCAGCATATAACAAAAGAATTAGGCTTTCCCTTTAAATTCACCATTGACATTAATAGCTATAAAGAAAAGCACGAAAAAAGCTTAGAAAGACTAGCCAAAAAAATAGCCAAAGAAGTAGCAGAAACAAAAATTGCTGCAAAACTAGATTCAATGAATTCATATGAAAGAAGAATTATTCATAATGCACTTTCTAATCATAAAAAAGTATATACAGAAAGTGAAGGAGAAGAACCAAATCGATATATAGTAATCAAACCAAAAGAAGAAGAATAGAAAATAATGAAGAATAAAAAGGAAGAAAGAAAACTCTTTCTTTTTTTTGAAAAATATGCTAAAGTATAGCACGAAAAAGAAGAAGTACAACGAATAGAAAGAAGAGACAAGAAAAATCAATAAAGGAGAAAAACAAAATGAAAAAAAATATATTAGATACACTAGATCAAGAAGAAAGAATTCTTCAAGAAAAAGCACAACAATTAGAACAAAAAAATGAGATCATCAAAAAGTACAAAGCAGTACAAAAACACCTAAGACAAATCCAAGAAAGAAAAAAATTTTTAGAAACAATAGTTTATTCCGAAAAAGCAAATGCTTTTTTCACCAAAGAAGAATTAGACAAAGATATTTATGCAAAACAAGTACAAAGAATATCCCTATCAGAACTAATTGCAAGAATGTTTATTGAACAAGACGAATCAAAAAGAGAAAATAAAGACATCATTTTCTTAAATCAACTAGAATATTATTCAGAAATTGCAAACCAAAGATTAACAGAAGAAATAGTTTATTCAGATGATCCACAAATAGAAAATAAACCAGATTGGATAAAAGAGCCAATCTATAGAAATCCCAAAAACAATATTTGCTACATCTATAAAAACACAAGCAAAAATTATGAACAATTAAAACAAGAAATAACAACTGGATCACATGAAATTTCAAAATATATAGAAATAGTAAATGTACCAATTCAATCGAAAAATACAAAAATACATCAACCAGGAATAAGATTAAAGGATCCAAAACAAATCGAAAAAATAAAAAAACAGTATAACTTAGAAAAAAAATCAAAAAGAGTAAAAACAGCCTTAACCAGTCAAAACCAATTGCCGAATCCATTAACCCAAGCAAAAATATACAAAAAATAAAAGGGGAGAAATAGAACAAAATGAAAGAACCAATAAATGATACAATTGCCGCAATATCTACAACAATGGGAGTAGGAGCAATTTCAATAGTAAGAATAAGTGGAAAAGAAGCAATATCAATAGCAAATAAATGTTTTACAGGATGTGATTTAACCCAAGCAAAAACTCATACCATACATTATGGATACATAAAAAATAAAGAAGAAATCATAGATGAAGTATTAGTATCAATAATGAAAAAACCAAAAACATTTACTACAGAAGATATAATCGAAATTAACTGTCACGGAGGAATTATACCCACAAAAAAAATACTAGAAACAGTACTATTAAATGGAGCAAGATTAGCCGAACCAGGAGAATTTACCAAAAGAGCCTTCTTAAATGGACGAATTGATTTAATAGAAAGCGAAGCCGTAATGGATTTAATTGAAAGTAAAAGTGAAGAAGCAAGAAAATTAGCCATTTCCCAATTAAAAGGAAAAACCTCAAAATTAGTAGAAAATTACAGAAAAAAATTAAAAGATTTACTCTCCTCAATCGAAGTAAACATCGATTATCCAGAATACTATGATATAGAAATAATCACTCATAACAAAATTCAAAAAGAAATCACAAAAATGAAAAAAGAACTAAAAATACTAATTCAAGAATCCCAAAATCAAACAATCATCAAAAATGGAATAAAAACAGTAATTTTAGGAAAGCCAAATGTAGGAAAAAGTAGTATCTTAAATCAATTATTAAACCAAGAAAAAGCAATCGTTACCGATATTGCCGGAACAACAAGAGATATAGTTGAAGGAGAAATATTATTAGATGGAATATTATTAAATATAATAGATACGGCTGGAATTAGAGAAACAGAAAATATCGTAGAAAAAATAGGAGTAGAAAAAAGTCTATCTATGATAGACGAAGCAGATTTAATAATTGTAGTATTAAATAACAACGAACCCCTATCAGCAGAAGATAAAAAAATATTAGAAAAAACAAAAACAAAACAAAGAATTATTGTATTAAATAAAAATGATTTACCAACAAAAATCAAATTAGATCAAAGTCTAGAAAACATCATAAAAACCAATACAAAAAGTGAAAAAGGAATCGAACCATTAAAAAGAGAAATAAAAGAACGATTCAACTTAGAAAAACTAAAAACAAAAGACTATACTTATTTTTCCAATGAGAGACAAATTTCATTAGCAAAAAAAGCTTATCAAAATTTACTAGATGCAGAACAAGGAATAAAAGAAAATCAACCAATTGATATGATAGAAATAGATTTAAAAGAATGCTTTGATAATCTAGGAGAAATAATTGGAAAAACATATAACGAAGAAATTATTGATAATCTATTTGAAAACTTTTGTGTAGGAAAATAAAAAGAATAACAAGGAAGTGACAAAAATGAATTATGAAATTATTGTTGTAGGTGGAGGACACGCTGGATGTGAAGCAGCACTAGCCGCAGCCAGAAAAAATCATAAAACACTATTAATAACAAGCAATATCCAAAACATAGCAGATATGCCTTGCAATCCTTCAATAGGAGGACCAGCGAAAGGAATAGTCGTAAGAGAAATTGATGCCTTAGGTGGAGAAATGGCAAAAAATGCAGATAAAAGCACCCTACAATTAAAAATGCTAAATACAAAAAAAGGACCAGCAGTTCAAGCTTTGCGTGCACAAATTGATAAAATTACCTATCCAAAAGAAATGCTAAAAACCTTAAAAACAACAAAAAACTTAGAAATAAAAGAAAAAATGGTAGAAAACATAATCATAGAAAATAATAAAGTAAAAGGAGTAGAACTTGAAAATAAAGAAAAAATAACCGCTAAAGCCGTAATTATAACAACAGGCACATACCTAAAATCAGTAATTTTAACAGGATCAGAAAAAAAACCTGGAGGACCTCATGGAGAAAGAAATTCTAACCACTTAAGTGACAATCTAAAAAAAATAGGATTTAACATAATCAGATTAAAAACAGGTACTCCTCCTAGATTAGAAAAAAATTCAATTGATTACACAAAACCAAAAATAGAAGAAGGTGACAAAATACAAAGAACTTTTTCTTTTGATAATAAAAGTTATTATGAAATAGAAAAACAAATTCCATGTCACTTAATTTATACCAATGAAAAGACCCATAACATCATTAAAGAGCACCTAAAAGAATCCAGTATGTATGGGGGGTATGTAGAAGGAATAGGACCAAGATATTGTCCCTCAATAGAAGATAAAG
>CANQFO010000037.1 GCA_947599755.1 uncultured Bacilli bacterium | reverse complement strand
GCTGAATTAGATGATACTGATACAAAAAAAGTAGTAGATTTTTATCAAAAACAATATGCCAAATTTATGTCTCCAAAATTAAATGTTGCTTTAATTTCCAAAAAAGCACTTGGAAAAGACAACATACAGGAAGCAGTTCCACAAAATATGGATTTGTTTAGTACAATAAATTATGTATTAAAAGATGGGGCACATCAATATACCGAACATCAAGGAAATGTTTATAATGGAGTTATTCCCCCTACAGAATTAAATATTTCTGTCATACCGAATGCCTCAATATATATTAAAGCAGATCACTATAGTAGAGAGACAAAAGAGCATTTGAAAAACCCAGATGGTAATTTAGCAGTTTTACAAAATGCTGAGAATAATCAAAATAGATTAGTTTCTTCAATGATTTCAAAAGTAGAAAAAGCAAAAAAGGGAATTATAACTAAAAAAAAAGGAACTCCTAATTTTAGAAACGAGGCAATAAGTCAATCTAGTCAAAAAAAACAACCATTTGCTAAAAGAAGCACAACAGAGGTACAAATTGGAAGTCAAATCAAACAAAAAAATCAGCTAATAAAGCAGCAAAAAAGACAGGCACAGCAAATGAAGATATCTAGTCCAAAAGTTAAAACATTTACTATTTCATCATCAAAAAGTAATAGTTCTAGTGGTACTAAAGGCTTTGCCAATACTATTTTGTTAAGTTTAATTGTTAGTTTTGCATTAGGAGCATTGTTTATGGCTGTTTATATAATCATAAGAAAATAATTAGCATTATTTGATGTTAGAAATTAGAAAGGGAAACTATGGATAACAGTTTTAGTTTAAAAATATTAGAATCATATGTTGAAATAGATAAAATCCATGATGATATTAACGATAATATATTTGATTTCCTTACAAAAGCAAATGAGCTTGTAGAATTATCAGATGATGATTATCAAATTGAAAAAACCTTTAAGCTAAATAAAATATCACTGAAACAATATATTTTAGACTCTGATTGCTGCAAGAAATTAAATGATAATCAAATAGATGATTATTCACTTGATGAACTAAAAGAATATTTACATCAATATTCAAAACAATTTAATGTAGATTGTTCAAAATATTTTTTAGCAATATCTTTATATGAAATGATTGAAAAAATAGAGGATCTATTTGATGAAAAGATTAATCTTGAGATTCAAGATCTTTCTGAATTATTATCAAATATAAATGATATTAAAAATATAAATTCATCTGAGTATGAACAATTATATTTTCAATTAAAAAATCAAATAAGTTTTTATTTTAATTCACAAAAGATTGATGAAAAATCCATGAATATATGTATTAAGATGCTTGATGATATATTTAACTTTTATATCAATGGATATCCGAATATTCCAGAGGAGTATTTGTATCATAGTGAGTAAATTTTTTATTTTACACAGATTTTTTACAGACTCAAACACTTCACATTTCTTTTGTCTAATGTTTTTTATTGACAATTTATTTTTACATTTATTGACATTCTTTGGTACGATTTTTGTATTATTACTCTTTTTTTAGGAACCTATTGCATTTTGCTTTACATTTTATTTTTATGTTTTTATCATTATAATTTAATTCTTTTACATTTTTTATTTTGTCTATTCTTGTCTATTTTTGTTGATATACTTTTAATTCTATTTTTTTTTTTACATTTGTTTATTTCATTATTTATATTTTTTACACTTTACATTTTTCATTTTCTCTATTTCTTTTATAAATATTGATGGATTTTTTTTAGGACATAACAAAAAGATTTTGTTCTTTGTTCTTGTTAGTGCTACATAAAATAATCTTCTTTCTTCACTATATGCCATTTTTTCTTTATTTTTTGTTACTAATGTTAATATTTTTTCTTCTCTTATTCTTGTTGGAAAACCTAATCTATCATTTTTTAAATTTATTATGATTACTTCGTCTGCTTCTAAGCCTTTTGATTTATGTACTGTTAAGAAAACTATTTTTAGTTTGGGAATTTTTTTATATTCTAATCTATTTTGATCTTTTCGTTTCCATTCTTCATCTAATATTTCATTTATATCTTTATTGTTTCTTCCTAATATCATCACTGATTTTTCATTTTTCTTTGAAATATTTTCTAATATTTTTTTTATTTCAATTTTTATATTTTTGCAATAAATTATTTCAATTGGATCGACTAGGTGTTTATTTGAGTGAAGTTGTTTTTTTATTTGACTTTTATTTTTCATAATAAATTTTTCTGCTATTGTCACTAATTCTTGGCTATTTCGATAAGTTGTTTGAATTTTTCTTTGTATTGCATTTGGAAAATATTTTTTAAAATTTAAAAATAATGATATATCACATCCTGTAAATCGATAAATTGATTGAAAGTCATCCCCTACTACCATAAGATTGGCATCTGTTTTTTCGATTATTTCTTTTATTAAACAAAATCTTATATAGGAGGTATCTTGATATTCATCAATGATTATCATCTTAATTTTTTTCTTTATTCCTTTTTGTTTTACTAAATTTGTTGCTTCTATTATTAGGTCATCAAAATCTAATTCCTGATTATGTTGTAAGTAATATTCATATTGTAAATAGATATTTAACGTCATAATTAAGAAAATTTTATTTTTTTGATATTCTTTGTAATGAATTGTTTTTTTACATTTTCTCAAAAATATATTAAATTCTTCTAGTTTGTGGTTGTTGCACTTAAATAATTTTAAAAATGTAGAAATTGTTTTTTCTAATTTTGATAATTCTTGTGATTTTTCTTTTAATAATTTTAGATAATTTTCTTTAATTTTTTTTGTTTGTTTTTGACTATAATATTTTAATAATAAATTCATTAGTGTTTTGTTTTCTAATACTTTTTCTTCAAAAAATTCATGAATTATCCCTTCTAAAATAGTACAGTCTGCTATTGAATAATTAATCTTTTGTTCTTTTAAAATATCCATTGCTAGTTTATGGAAAGTATAACATGGTATTTTAAAATTGGTTTCTTTTTTTAATTTTTCTTCTAGACTGTTTGTTGTGCTATTGGTAAAACTTATGCAAATAATTTCTTGTGGATTTATATTTTCTTCTTCTATTAATTTTTTTACTTTTCCTATAATAGTTAGTGTTTTTCCACTTCCTGCTCCAGCAATTACTAATAAATATTTGCTTTTATCATTGATAATTTCTTGTTGCTCTTTATCTAGTTCATATTCTAATACTTTTGTCATTTCCTCACCGGTTTTATCTTACTTTATTTTTTCTAGTTATTCCAATTTAGGTTTTTTTCTTTTTGATATTTTTTTCTCCTTTTTTCTTCTTTTTTTTAGCTTTTTCTTCTTTTTTTCTATTCTTTGGGTTACTTAATTTATTTTTTTCCTTATATTTTTATTTCTTTTTTATTTCTGATTGATAATTTTCGTATCCAATCAACTGGGATAACGGTTAAAGAAAATAGTAGGGTTATTTCTATTTCTTTTATTGTTAATCCAAATGCTCTAAATAGTTCTCCTCCATAATAAATTAAATATAATTGAACAATAATAATAAAGAAAATTACTGCTAAAAATATTTTGTTTTCTTTAATATTTGCAAATAAATTTAGCCTTGTTGTTCTGGCATTTAAACTGTTAAATATTCCCATAAAAATAAATAGTGCAAAAAAACCAGTCATAAAATACTTGTTTTCACTGTCATAGCGATACATATTTCTAATCCATTCACTTTTTAAGAAAAATAAACAAAAAATAGAAGAATAAATTCCTGTAAATAATACTTCTCCATACATATACTGATTCATAATTGGTTCTTTTTTGGATAATGGAATTTCTTCCATATAAGAGTTTAAAGGCGGTTCATAGGAAAATGCTATTCCTGCTAAGGTATCCATAATCATATTTATCCATAACATTTGAATTACTGTTACTGGAGACTCTATTCCTAAAAAAGGACCTAAAATGGATAAGCTAATTGCACATAAATTGATTGTCAATTGAAAGATAATGAATTTACGAATACTTTTAAAAATTGTTCTTCCATATAATATTGCTTTGGCAATGGATAAAAAATTATCATCTAATATCACTATATCTCCTGCCTCTTTTGCTACTTCTGTTCCACTTCCCATTGCAAAACCAACATTAGCTTTTTTTAGTGCAGGAGCATCATTTACTCCATCTCCTGTCATTCCTACTACTAATCCTAAATCTTCGGATAATTTTACTAATCTACTTTTATCTTGTGGAAGACTTCTTGCTACAATTTTTAAATTTGGAATGATTTTTTTTACTTGTTCATCTGATAATTCTCTTAACTCATTACTGGTTAATATTATATCAGAATCTTTTTCTAATAATTTTACTTCTTTAGCTATACTTATAGCGGTTTCTTTATTATCTCCTGTAATCATTACGGTTTGAATTCCTGCTTTTTTTACCATTTCAATTCCTTCTATTGCTTCTTTTCTTATTTCATCTTTTATATATAATGCTCCAATTAAAGTTAAATTTTTTAATTTTTCATAATCATATTCATTGTTTAACGCTAAAAGAATAACTCTTATTCCTCTTTTTGCTTTTGATTCTATTTCTTTTTGGAATAATGCTTTATTGGTAAAAGGGATTTTTCTTCCTGTATTTGATAAATAGGTTGTACAAAGAGGTAATAATTTTTCTGGAGCTCCTTTTATATAATTGGTTTTTTTTGGTAAGTCTACTATTGTTGATGAATATTTTATTTTACTATCAAAAGGGGTTGTTTTTATCTTTGTATATTTCAATTCATGTGAAGTTTTAATAAATTCTAATATTGCTCGATCGGTTATATTTCCACCTCTTGCTTTATTATTTTGATCAAGATAACTTGAATTGTTATAAATACAAGCGTTTTTTACTTGTTCATGATATTGATTATCTTTTTGTATTTCTTGTTCTGTCTGATATAGATTTCCATTTCCTGCTAAAAGACCTACTACTTCTAATTTTCCTTTTGTTAACGTACCTGTTTTATCTGTAAATAATAGATTTAAATTCCCTGCTGTTTCTATTCCTACTAATTTTCTTACTAAAACATTATTTTTTAACATTCTTTTCATATTTGATGATAATACTAAAGTTATCATCATTGGTAGTCCTTCTGGTACGGCTACAACAATAATTGTTACACTTAGGGTTAGAGCATTTAGAATATAATGAAATAATAGTGGTATATTTTGAATGGTTTGGATTATTTTTGATGGTTCAAAATTATTTTGAATTACTACTTGAGAAAATATATAAGATATACTTACTAATAATGCTCCTATATAACCAATTTTACTAATCATTTCTGCTAAAGATCTGAGTCTTAATTTTAAAGGACTTTCTGGTGGTTTTTCTTTTAATTCTTTAGCCATTTTTCCATAAAATGTTTCTTCTCCTACTTTTTCTACTCTCATATATGCTTCTTCTGTATATACTACTGTTCCTCTGTATACGTTTTTATCATGAGTTGGAGTTTTTTCTTTTTCTTTGGGTTCTCCATTTATACTAGATTCATCCACTGTAATTTTACCAGAAATAATTATTCCATCTGCTGGAATTTTATCTCCTGTTTGTAAAAGTACTAAATCTCCTACTACTACTTCTTCTATTGGAATTTCTTCTAATTTTTGATTTCTTTGGACTTTGCATTTTATTCTTGATGATTCTTCTTGTAAGCGATTAAATGCTTCTTCACTTCCATATTCTGATATTGATGAGATGAGTGATGCAATTAAGATTGCTATTACTATTCCTATAGTTTCGAACCAGTCAAAATCATGAAATAGGAATATTGTTTTTACAGCAAGTGCTATTAATAATATTTTTATAATTGGATCTCCTAGTGTTTCAACAAATAATTTAAAAAAACTGTTTTTTTCTTTACTTCCTATATCATTGCTACCATATTTTTTTCTATTTTCTAATACCTCTTTTTCAGTTAGTCCTTTATTCATATATTCCTCCTAGTGAACTATATGTTTTTTTTTCTTTTTCTATGCCTATTGGACTACTTTAATCTTTGCTATTATTTCATTTATTTTTTGAACATTAAAAAATGATGTGTCCTATTTAACTTTTCATTTAATATTATTTTTTGATTATGTTTTTACTTGAATACTTTTTGTTTTTTTTATGATATTATATGGATGAGGTTTTTTTATGAAAGAGTTAGAAAAATGTAAATTATGTCCTAGAAATTGTTCTATTAATCGTTATCAGGAACTTGGTTTTTGTGGTGCTTCTGCTCAAATTAAAGTGGCTGATTATCGTCTACATCAATGGGAGGAGCCTGTCCTTTCTGGTTCTCGTGGGAGTGGTACAGTGTTTTTTTCTCACTGTAATTTAAAGTGTATTTTTTGTCAAAATCATGAAATTTCTATTTCTAATCAAGGAGTAATTCTTAATGAAGAACAGTTAGCTTTTATTTTTTTAGAATTACAAAAAGAAGGTGCACACAACATTAATCTAGTTACTCCGACACACTATGTTCCGCAAATTGCATCTGTACTTCGAAAAATTAAAAATAAGAAATTATTTATTCCTGTTGTCTATAATACAAGTAGTTATGAAAATGTTTCTACTATTCAAATGATGGAAGGATTAGTGGATGTTTACTTGGCTGATTTGAAATATTTTGATGATGATTTAGCAAAAAAATATTCTCATTGTAAGGATTATTTTCATTTTGCTTCATTGGCAATTGATGAGATGTTTTCTCAGGTTGGATCTATCCAATTAAAAGGGGATTTGATGATTAAGGGGGTTATTGTTAGAGTCCTTGTTTTACCTGGTCATGTTGATGATGCAAAAAAAATTATTTCTTATTTATTTCAAACTTATGGAAATCATATTTTTATTAGTATTATGAATCAATATACACCTATTAAACATATTCAGGAATTTCCACAATTAAATCATACTCTTACTGATAATGAATATGCTGAGGTTGTTAATTATTCATATGATTTAGGGGTAAGATGTGCTTTTATTCAGGAAGGTGATTGTGCTCTACAAAGCTTTATTCCTGATTTTGATTTGCATAAAGTAGAGTTATTACTTGATCAAAATTCTTGGGATTCGTGAAAATTTGATGAAATTTGTTCTTTTTTCTTGGTTTTATTTTATCTTTTTCTTATTTTGTGTTATGATTTGTTTAGGAGGTATGTTGATATGAAAAAAATTAAAATTTTATTCATCATAATAGCAATTATTTTACTGTTGCCAATTTGTGCTTTTGCTGAGGGGTCTGAGGAAGCACAAAGTAGTGATTCAGAAACAGAAGTAAAAGAAGATAATCGTGTTAAGATTTATTTTTTCCGAGGTGATGGTTGTCCTCATTGTGAAGAAGCTGAAGAGTGGTTTAATAGTATTCAGGCTGATTATGGGCAATATTATACTCTTGTTGATTATGAGGTTTGGAAAAATGAGGACAATGCTGATTTGATGGAAAAAGTTGCTGATGCACGTGATGAAAAAGCTGAAGGTGTTCCCTACATCATTATTGGAAATAAATCTTGGAATGGGTTTTCAGAAGATTATACTGAAGAAATGTTATCTGAAATAAAATCTGAATACGATAAGGATGTTGAAGATCGTTATGATATTATGAAGCTTTTAGATTCAACTTCTTCTGAAAAAAAGGAAAATAATAATTTGGTAGCAGATATTCTAATTACCTTTTCATTAATTATTATTTGTGTTGGTATTGGTGCATTTGCTGTTTATGCTCGAAAAAATGTTTCATAATTATTACTATTTTTTATGATACTTTTATTCATTAATTTTTGTGTATTTTCTTAAAAGAGATACACTTTTTTTGTTTTGAGATAAAAATATAAGTAAAAATTTATTTTTTTATAGTGCTTATTTTCAGGATTTATTTTTTGGTAAATTTTACCATTTTTCTATTTAATTGGTAAAATTTACCATTTTTTACTATTTAAAATATTAGTTCTTTTCATAATGTTTCTTTTTTGTCCATAAAAAAAGATCCTGTTTAGGAACTTTTGATTGGAATTATTAAGGTTTGACCGATTGTTAATAGATTTGATGTTAAATTATTTAATTGTTTTAACTCTTCTACAGAAATATTATTGTTTTTGGCAATTGACCATAGTGTATCTCCATTTTTTACTATATATGTTCTTTCTGTTTCTTTTTTTGGTACTTTTAATTTATCTCCTATCTGTAAATTTAAGGTGGTTAGATTGTTCAGTTTTATTAAATCATCTACTGTTATTCCATAACGTTTAGCAATTAACCATAAGCTATCTCCTTTAACTACTTCGTAGATTTCATATTCTTCTATTGGATTTTCATCGGGTAATATATTGTTATCTTTAATGGGTATGTTTAATATTTGACCAATATATAATGTATTATTGTTTAAATTGTTTAATTGTTTTAGCTCTTCTACAGTAATTCCATATTTATTGGCAATCCCATATAAGGTATCTCCTCTTTGAACTGTATATGATTGTGTTGGCACTTGTTCAAAAATTTGTAATACTTGACCAATTTTTAGTTCATCGGAAGTTAAATTATTGATTCTTTTTAGTTCTTCTACAGTTGTATTATATTTTCTTGCTATTTTATATAATGTATCCCCTCTTTGAACTGTATAATATCCTTCTTCCGATATGTTTGGTGGAGAATATGGAAAATTTGCATACTCTGCAATTGCTTTGACTACTCCTTCTACATAATCATTTAAATTGTTTTTTAATTTTTGGGCATCTTTTTCATTGTCAATAAATCCATACTCTACCAAAAGTGGTTCTGTATTTGCAGTTTCTCTTAAAATAAAATAATAATCTTGATTTGGATCTTCTGGTAGTCTACGTTGATATACCTTCCTTTTTATTTGTCCTGCTTCTCCTATGTTATTTAATGCTAGGTTTGCTAATGTATCATCGTTTCTGAGAGAATAGACTATTTCTGCACCTTCGCCACCTGGCATAGGTCAAAATGTAATTTTTTAATTATTTTTCATACCATATAGATCTTGAAAAGTTGATTATTCCATCATTATATAATCGCAATAAATATTCATTTACAATATATTCATTTAATACATACCCGTGTCCAGGAAATTTAAATAATATTAGCAATAATATACAAAGCAAATCATTAGTATTTCCTTTAAATAACATAAATACATTTTTATTATCCTCTGGTATTTTTTCTTGAATAAACGTAGGTTGAAATAAAGATGTTTTAATATTTGTTGTATGATATATTAACCAACCATCTAAAGAATAAATTATATCTGGTAATTCATTTGATTTTAATTTTTTATTTTCAATTTTTGAAATTATAAACTCCAAAGTTTTTTCTATATCTGCAGATTTTTTTGAAAAAATTATAAATGGAATTTTTTGATAACTTTTTGTTTTATCCATATTTTCTAGTTTAGAATTTGTAAAACTTCTTTTTAGTTTTTTTACAGTTTTACACTGTTTTAGTGCTCTATAAAATTCTCCTCTATCAGTTAACGTAGATATATCTGGTTTAACCTCTATAGCTGCATAAACACCCTCAGCTAAAATTATTTCTGGACGCATAGGTGTTTTTAATCTAGGATGTTCTGGTGTTTTAATAACACAATCAATTGAATTACTTATATTATAATAATCAAAAATTTCTCCTCTAGAAAATTCATAACCTACTGGAAAAAAACTTGCAAAAAAGTCTTTAACAATTTCTTCTTTTCTATCTGAAGTAGATAATTTTGCTTTTTTAAAAGTTTCCTTTGTGTCACCAAATTTTAAATTAAAATCATCTATATATTCGTATAATGCATCCATAATTGGATTTTTTATAACACTATTCAAATGATTTTCTTTTACTTGTTTTTTATACATATTTTACCTCTTATTCATTTATATATAAGTTTTTTGTCTTTTACTATGTGTTCTTTGCTCTAAATTGGAGTAAAGTTAATTAAATATTATTTAGTATGTTAAATTTGTAACTTATTTCTATATTTTTATCTTCACAAAATGTAGTTTGTAATTAGCATGATTCTATTTAAATTGCTTTTTTTATTTAATTAAAACTCTTCACTTAATAAAAAATCAATTAAGTTTAGATGAATAATACCATCACGAGATAAATCTATTTTATCAAGAGAAATAACATATTTTGGATAATTATCTTCAAT
>CANQFO010000036.1 GCA_947599755.1 uncultured Bacilli bacterium | reverse complement strand
TTATTATTTCAAATTTATTATAACAAAGGTTCTTCCTTTTTTTGTACCTCCTTCCCCAAATAATTTTACACTATCAATTTGATAAAAAAAGAAACAAATCAAGAAAACTATGCTATAATAGTTATACATAATAAAATAATAAAAAAGATAAAAGGAGTATAGGATATGGGGAAAATTTTATTTATATTTAATTTAATTTATTTAACGTTAATCGCAATCATATATTGCACAAAGAAAAAACAAAATACAGAAGACAATAAATTATATAAAATAATTTTAATTACTAGTATAATTGGATTAATCATAGATATGTTACAATACATTGCAATAGAAAAAGCATATCCAATAATAATCATTAAAGGATTAAACAAACTATTTTTAATTTATGTAATCATTTGGATTACCATTTTTGCACAATACATTCTAAATATTGGAAATAAAAAGCAAACAAAAGAGCAATTAGACAGAATAAAAATAATATCTTTATGTTTTATAATTATCCTTCTTTTACTACCAGTAAATGCTCAAATGATGAATAATCAAGGAATCTACATTTATGGATTAAGTGTTGATCTTTGTCATGTAGTAAGTATTGGATATATTTTAATAATGTTTTTGATAATGATAAAAGATATTTATATATTACAAGAAAACGAATTAAAAAAATATATTCCTTTATTTCTTTATGCAATATTAACCTCAATAAGTTTAATTACTCAAGTAAAAGTACCATATTTATTATTAACCACATCAGTTCATACTTTTGTGACAGTAGTAACATTTTTCTTTATTGAAAATCCCGATATTGAATTAATAGAACAATTAGAAATCGCAAAAGAACAAGCAGATAGAGCAAACGAAGCTAAAACAGATTTTTTATCTAGTATGTCTCATGAAATTAGAACTCCTCTAAATGCCATTGTAGGATTTAGTGATTGCTTAGAAAATGCCAAAACAATAGAAGAAGCAAAAAATAATGCCAAAGATATTGTAAAAGCATCAGATACATTATTAGAAATTGTAAATGGAATCTTAGATATTTCTAAAATTGAAGCCGGAAAAGTAGGAATTGTAAATACTCCATATTCATCAAAAGAATTTTTCACCTCTATTGCTAAAGAAATAGAACCAAAAATTAAAGAAAAAGGAATAGAATTTACATATTATATTGCAAATGATTTACCCAAAACCCTTTATGGAGACGACACCAATCTAAAGAAAATTATGATGAATATCTTAAAAAATGCTTATAAATATACAAAAACAGGATTTATTCGATATGAAGTAAATTGTATAAACATAAAAGATATATGCAAATTAATTATTACCGTAGAAGATTCAGGAAAAGGAATAAAAAAAGAAGAAATGGATGGATTATTTACAAAATTTGAACGACAAAAAGAAGACAAAAATACAACCATAGAAGGAACAGGATTAGGACTAGCAATATCAAAAGAACTAATCGAGTTAATGGGAGGAAGAATCATTGTTCATAGTACTTATAAAGAAGGATCAAAATTTACAATTATTGTAAATCAAAAAATACAAGCAGAAAATCAAAAAAATATCACTATCCAAAAAGAAATAGATTTGTCAAAAGTAAAAATATTGATTGTAGATGATAATAAATTAAATTTAAAAGTAGCAACAAAACTTTTAGAAAGACTAAATGCCAAAGAAATTACTTGTATAGAAAGTGGTTTCGAATGTATTGAAAAAATGAAACAAAAAGAAGTATATGATTTAATTCTATTAGATGACATGATGCCAGAAATGAGCGGAGTAGAAACCTTAAAGAAATTAAAAAAGATAAGTGGATTTAAAATTCCTGTAGTAATGTTAACAGCAAACGCAATTCATGGAATGAGAGAAAAATATTTATATGATGGGTTTGATGATTATATTTCCAAACCAATTCAAAAAGATCAATTAGTCCAAGTATTAAGTAGTATATTAAAAGAAAAGATCGAAGTAGAAAAATCAACAAAAGAAAAATCACAACAAGAAGAAAACCAAAAAGATTCCCTTCAAGAGAAAAAAGAAATTAGCCCAAAAGAATTTTTAAAATTAAAGGGAGTAGATATTGATCAAGCTTTAGAATTATTAGGAGATATGAACTTATACAAAGACACAGTAAAAGATTTCATAGAAGAACTAGAGCAGAAGTGGAAAAGAATAATAGAATATAAAGAAAAAGGGAACATGAAAGATTATGCAATAGAAGTACATTCACTAAAAAGTGATGCCAAATATTTAGGATTAACCAAATTAGCAGAAATCGCTTATGATCATGAATTAAAAAGTAAAGAAGAAGACAAAAACTATATTCATGATCATTGGGAAGAACTAGAAAAAGAAAAACATCAAAGTATAGAAATTCTTCATTCTTATTTAGCATTAGACCAAGAGGATACAAAATAAGGAAAAAAATCAACAAAATAAAGAAAAATATTGACAGAAAAAAAGAAAAAAATTAGAATAAATGGTCATAAAGGAGATGAATTGATGAGAAAAGAAGGAAAATCGAAAAAGGAACAACAACAAAGAAATATTTATTTAAGAAAGTTATTAACAGGACAAATCCAAGGACCATTAACAGGAAAACCATCTATAGATAAACCACATTTAAAATTTTATCCTGAAGAAGCATTGAAACAAGAATTACCAGAAACAACAATGTATGATTATATGTATAAGTTAAATAAAGATCATTTAGATGAGATAGCATTAATATTTGATACTGGGTTTGATGAAACAAAAATAACCTATAGAGAATTATTTGAAAACATTGATATTGTTGCAAAAAATTTAAAAAAGAAAGGGATCAAAAAAAATGATAAAGTAGCACTTAGTTTTGCAAATACCCCAGAATCAGCCTATTGTATCTATGCATTAAATAAAATAGGAGCAACAGCATGTTTAATTGATCCAAGAATAACCCCTTATAATTTGGAAAGAGATTTAAAGGATTTACAAGCAAAAATGTTTATTGGAGTAAGTGAATCATATAATAGTTTAAAGCAAGTAAAAAATAAGGTAGGAATGAAAAACATAGTAATTGTACCTACCATTCAATCATCATCAAATAAGAAAATGAAAAATTTATATATAAGTTCAAAAATATTAAATGGCTCACATCCTCTAAGATTAAATAAACAATGGTCTAATTTAATTGCGAAAAATCATACAGTAAATATCCAACCAGAAAGCAATGAAAAAGACAAAGTCGCAGTAATCTCTTATACAGGAGGAACAACAGGAATTCATAAAGGAGTAAAATTATCAAATGATGCGATGAACAACATGGTATTTGCTCATAATTATGTTATGGGAGATATCGAAAGAGGCGCAAAGTTTATGAATATTCTCCCTCAGTTTATGATTTATGGAATCTTTACCCTTCATTTAGGATTATGTCGTGGATTCGAAAATCATATTTTATTAGATTCATCTCCAGAGCATTTTGTAGATAACTTAATAAGAATTAATCCAGCAATGGCTTTTGGTGGACCAGTACATTGGGAAACACTAATTAATAATCCAAAAATTACAGCAAATTGTTTCTCTAATATGCGTGCACCAGTTTCAGGAGGAGAAAAATTACCATTAGCAAAGGAAAAAGAAATTAGTAAAGCCTTATTAAAAGGTGGATCACAACAAAAAATGTGTAACGGATATGGAGCATCAGAATTAGGTGGTTCAGTAACATTAAAAGAAGGAGACAAGAATAAAGATGGAACAATAGGCAGACTTCATGTATATGATAATGCAAAAGTGGTAAATCCCAAAACAGAAGAAGAATTATCTTATCATGAATCTGGAGAGTTATGGATATCTACTCCTTCCATAATGTTAGGATATTATAATAGAGATGATGAAACAGAAAAAGCTCTAATAAAAGATGAAACAGGAACAACTTGGTTTAAAACAGGAGACTTAGCAGAAATTGATGAAAATGGAGATATACAATTAACAGGAAGAAGTAAACGATTATTCGTATGTGGATTAAATAATGTTTATCCTCCAGAAATGGAAGAATTAATATACTCAATTCCATTAGTAAAACAATGTGTAGTAGTCAATGTTCCAGATGAAGAATTAAGAGAAGTACCTAAAGTTCATTTAGTTCTAAATCAAGACAATGAGGAGAATAGAAAAAAAGTAACAGAAATGATTCCATCCCTAATTTCAGAAAGAATAGGAGAAGAAGTACTTCCTCATTACTATGAATTTCATGATAATTTAAAACATACATTAAACGGAAAAATAGCATATGAAGAAATTAGAAAAGATGATTTAAAGCAAATGAAATTACAAAAACCAAAAGAAATGATAAAGACAAGCAATAAAAAATAAAATATTGCTTTTTTTTTGAAAAATAATGTTATAATGATCATAGAAAGAATCAGACAAGTAGAAAAAATAAATAGTAAAGGTAGGAGAAGTAAAATGAGCAATATTTCATTCTCAATTGGAGGAATAATTTATATTATATTATTATTAATCATTTGTATCATAAGAAAAGTAGGAAAATCAAAAATTGAAAATAAAGTCTATCTATCTCTAATTATTGTAGCATTATTTGGAATAACCCTAGATTGTATATCATTCTTTTTAACCATATCTGGAATGAATATAAATAATCCAATCTACATTACATTAACAAAATTAATATTATGTTATTATGATACTTGGTGTTTTCTCTTTTTGCTTTATATAATAGCAGTATTATTAAGAAAAAAAGACAAAACAAAGGAATATCAAAAATATCAAACCATATTACTAATTTATTGCTTACCAATCTTAATCATAATTAATATAATTTTTCCCGTAAACTATATTGTGCAAGAAAATTCTATTTTCCCTCAAGGATTAGGAGTAACTCTATGTTATAGTTTAGCAGTAATTTCCATTTTGATAATGGTGATTTTATTACTAAAAAACAAAAATCACATCAAAGATAGAGAATTCATTCCCTTATGGTTACTATTAATATTAACAGCCGTAACCATTGCAATTCAATGCATCATACCAGGATTAATTTTAACTACTGCAATTGAAGCATTTGAAACATTTATCATGTATTTTACTATAGAAAATCCAGATATGAAAATGATTGAACAATTAAATTCAGCAAAAGATCAAGCAGATAAAGCTAATGCTGCCAAAACTGACTTTTTATCAAGTATGTCTCATGAAATCAGAACTCCATTAAACGCAATAACAGGATTTAGTGATTGTATTAAAGAAGCAAAAACATTAAAAGAAGCTAAAGAAAATGCAAATGATATCATCAATGCATCAAATACATTATTAGAAATTGTAAATGGAATTTTAGATATATCAAAAATAGAAGCAGGAAAATTAGAAATTATAAATTCTCCCTATAATGCTCAAGAATTATTCGCAGATTTAGGAAAATTAATTACACCAAGAATGAAAGAAAAAGGATTAGACTTTTCTTATCATATTGCTGAAGATTTACCACCGACATTATATGGTGATCATGCGAATATAAAAAAAATTATCACAAATCTTTTAAGTAATGCTTGCAAATATACAGATAAAGGATATGTACATTATGAAGTAAGTTGTGTAAAAAATGATAAAACATGTAAATTACTAATTACAGTAGAAGATAGTGGTAGAGGAATTAAAAAAGAAAATATAGATAAATTATTTACAAAATTCCAAAGATTAGAAGAAGATAGAAATACAACAATAGAAGGAACAGGATTAGGACTAGCAATTACTAAGCAATTAATTGAATTAATGGGAGGAAGAATTATTGTTCATACTGTATATGGACAAGGCTCAAAATTTACAGTAATGATAGATCAAAAAATAGAAAAAACAATCGGAACAGAAAATGACAAAAAGAAAAAAACAACTCTTGACTTAACCGAAGAAAAAATTTTAATAGTAGATGATAATCCCCTAAATTTAAAAGTAGCCAAAAAAATATTAGAAAGATATCATGCCCAAAATATTGATACAGTAGAAAGCGGATTGGAATGTTTAGAAAAAATCAAAGAGGGAAAAAATTATGATTTGATTTTACTAGATGATATGATGCCAAAAATGAGTGGAGTAGAAACACTAAAAGAATTAAAGAAACTTCCTAATTTTCATATTCCAGTAATTGCTTTAACCGCAAATGCAATCAATGGCATGAAAGAAAAATATTTAAAAGATGGATTTAATAATTATTTATCCAAACCCATCAATCAAGATGAATTAATTCAAGTAATGAATGAAGTATTAGAAAAAGAACCAACAATAGAAATAAAAATTCAAAAAGAAGTATCAGAAGAAAAAACACAAGAAGAAAAAGAAATTAATCCAAAAGAATTTCTAAAGCAAAAAGGAATAGAAATCGAAAAAGCCCTAGAATTACTAGGAGATATGGAAATGTATGAAGAAACAGTAGAAGCATTTATCGAAGAAATAGAGGAAAAATGGAATAAACTAATAGAATATAAAGAAAAAGGAAACATGAAAGATTATGCAATAGAAGTACATTCACTAAAAAGTGATGCCAAATATTTAGGATTGACTAAATTAGCAGAAATCGCTTATGATCACGAAATAAAAAGCAAAGCAGAAGACAACAATTATATTGAAGATCATTTTCAAGAATTAGCAGAAGAAAAAGAAAAAAGCTTAGAAATTATCCAAGAATATCAAAATTTAGCCAAAAAGAAAAAATAAAATCAAAGAGTGGATGGATAAAAAAGATTGAAAAACAAAAAATACTATGTTAAGATTAAGATGGTGATAATATGGTAAAAAGAATATGGATGAGTCTTTGGCGATTAGCCAAAATCTTTATCATTATTTATGTTGTATTGATTACAATTTGTTCATTATCGATGAATAAATATGGATTTACACAAATTGCAAACACTACCCTTGCACCAATCGATGAAGATAGCGAGCGTTTTTTATCAACAGCACAAGAAGGAGATTTATTAGTAATTAAAAAAAATAAGAAAATAGAAATTGGAGACTTAGTTTATTATTATTCAACAGTAAATGAAGGATATATTGTAAGAAGCTCTGTCGTATCAAAGATAGAAAAAAATGGCTCTTATATTTTATCAGATGATGAAAGAGCTGGTGTTCCAAAAGAAAAAATTATAGGAACAAAGGCTAGTCTATATCCAGGAATGGGAAAAATATTAACAACAATAGAAAGTAACTTAGGATTCATATTTTTAGTGATTATACCAATTACTTTGATATTTATAATTCAATGTATAGAATATATAATAAAATATAAAAAAGAAAATCTATTTCAAAAAAAGAAAAAGAACTTCACAAAAGAAGATAAATCCAAACAAAAAATAAAAAATAAGCAATCCAAATCAAAAAATTCAGAGACAAAAAAAGAAAAAGATATAGAAGTATTATAAATTATATATTCTTTATAGTACATAGTGACCTTAGGTTATTATGTATTTTTATTAAATAAATATAAAATCTACAGGTAAACATAATGAATATGATTTATAGAATAGATTTTATGAGAGAAAAATACAAATCTCAGATCAATAGAAAGAGAGGTGAGTCGAGAGGTATCTACTCGAGCCATAAGATGAAAATAGAAGATCAATTTCAATATTTAGTAGGTGGATATTATGGAGTAGAAATGGTAGATGAATATGAATTAAAAATATATTTATTAAAAGAAATCGAAGAATATATTAAAGCATTTGTCGAAGAAAATAAACTTCCCAATTTTAATTACTATAATGAGGCAATAAAAATAAATGAAAAGCTCTCAGATCGAACAAAATTACAAGATGCCTTATTAGTATTAAATAAAATAAAAGCCCCTATGGAAATTGTTTTATATGTAAAGCAAAAATTAAAAAAATTAGGACGAAGAGACAACTTTTAATCTTATAAATTTTCCTTGATAATTACCTAAAAAATGTTATAATAACAATAATTTAGAGGTGATTTTCATGGGGTTTGGAGTATTATTAGGATATTGTTTTTTTGGACTAATTTTATTTTTATTAATTAATGGATTAAAAATAAAATATAAAATTACATTTTTTGAACAATTAGCTTTTTCCTTAATTTATCTATTTTTTTTAGCAGGTTTTTGTGCAATGAATTCTTGGCAGATATTTAACGATGATATATTTCTTGTTTTAGTATTTGAACTTGTTATTCGTATAATCTATGTAACCTATATTTTAGAACAAGATTTTTTTGCCGAAGAAGGGATCATAAAGAAAGCATGTATATCAATTATAATAGGATATATAGTAAATCACCTAATATTTAATCAAGTTTCCGAAGTGTTTTTATCAGCAGAAGAATTAAAAAGCATAGCATGGTTATTTATAGCAATTTTTTTATTTATATTTTTTAAAGAAAAAGCAAAAGAGGAGAACCAGAATGAGAAAACAGAATCATTAAAAATAGATAAAAAACATATTGTAGTACAATATGCCAAACTAAAATATCTTTTTGGAGAAGAAATTCAATTTAAAAATCAAAATTTGCAATTAATTTTTTATGCCATAATGATTTATTATAATGATAAAAGACCAATATTTTTTAGAAAAATAGATAATTTTTTATTTAGATTAAACGGAAAACCAAGAAAATTAGGAATCATGCAAATACAATCAAAAAAAATGATTAATGACTTTGAAAGTATAGAAATAGCCAAAAAAAAATTAGAAAGAATTGACGAAAAAAAGAAAGAAAAGAAAAATTGGTCAGAAGAAATAATTACTTCCTTCCAAAAAGAAAATGCTAAATTGATCATCAATATTTATGAAGAACTAAAACAGTTTTTAAATTAATGACAAAAAAGTAGGAGAAAAATTAAAAATAGAATAAAAGTTTACATTTTCAAATTTTAAAAACTATGATATAGTGAATCTATAAGAATAGAGGAGAATGGAAAATGAAAAAAATAAAAAATATAGTAATAATGATAATAATTTGCTTTAGTTGTACATCTTGTAATGGGACAATTACTAGAGAAATCAGACATACTGGATTTACACTTTCCAATACTACATTTTTATGTAATAAATTAACTCCTAAAGATGATAAAGATACAAATTATGAAAAAATCAAATACTTAAATAACTCCTTTTTAGTTACAGAAACAGGAAATCTTTATGAACTATCATTAGGACAAAAATATTCTAATGAGCAAAACTGTCAAAAAGCAGAGTTTTCTTTACCAATTGTATCAATATTTGATGATAAAATAGTAAAAGCAAATGATGGAAATTTTTATTATGTAGTAGGTCAATCTAATACAAAAGCATATACATCAGTAACGGAAAATGACAACTCTTATTCAATCTATCAGATGATTCTTGGTGATGAAAATGTAGTAAAAGTAATTACAATAGATCAAAATACAGGAATTTATTATGTCTTAAAAAATGATGGAAATATTTATCAATATACAATCACAAGACAAGACTATCAATCAAATTATCAACTTGTAGATACAAAAATTGCTTATGATTCGCAAAAATATGGAAAAATTATTGACTTTAATTATAGTACCAATAATATTTTAAATACCTATATCAAAACAGAAAATAAAATATACAGAATGAAAATAGTAAATACCAATGAATGTAGTAAATATGTTGATGTAACTTGTAAATATGAATTAAAAAATGACGAAATTTTAGAAAAATATTATCCTAATATATTAGGATATAATGGCAATTTACTAATTACAACTTATGGTAAAGAATTTACAGTTAGTTCCTAGAGATAGGACTTTTTCTTACAAAAAGAAAGAGTAGAGGTGACAAAATGGTAGTAGCAAAAAATTGGAAAGATTATGAAATAATAGATGCATCAAATGGATATAAATTAGAACGTTGGGGGAAAATTTATCTATTAAGACCTGATCCACAAATTATATGGGATAATGGTAATTTACAAAAAAAGTACGAAGGACTAATTGATGCAATATATTATCGAAATAATAAAGGAGGAGGGCACTGGGAGAATCTTCATAAAGTCCCCAATGAATGGACTATTTCTTATCAAAATCTAAAATTTCATATTCGACAAATGGGATTTAAACACACAGGATTATTTCCCGAACAAGCAATAAATTGGGATTTTATGATACATAAAATAAAACAATCAAACCGAAAAATCAAAGTATTAAATCTGTTTGGCTATACTGGGGGAGCAACAATTGCCTGTTTATCTGCAAACGCTTCAGTAACCCATGTTGAT
>CANQFO010000035.1 GCA_947599755.1 uncultured Bacilli bacterium | reverse complement strand
CAACAATATCCATAGTACAAAGCGTAGGAGCAACACAAGTAACTACCTTAGTAATCTTTA
The DNA here is from genome assembly GCA_947599755.1 of uncultured Bacilli bacterium. GTDB lineage: Bacteria > Bacillota_I > Bacilli_A > RF39 > UBA660 > CANQFO01. The sequence goes on along the minus strand of CANQFO010000035.1, from coordinate 10,372 downwards.
TTCCTAACATTTCATTTATTCGATGAATTGCTTTTTTCACACTATTTACTGACTTCTTTGTATCCTCGACTTGACCGTTCTTAATTCCCAAAGACTTTTCGCTAACAGATGCTAAAACATGAAATTTTCCATCCACTTTTTCAGTCACAACAATTTTAACACTATCAGTACCGATATCAATTCCAGTATATATCAAACCCATATAGCAACTCCTATCTTAAAATTAATTATACTAGTAAATTAAAAATTTGTAAAAGAATTTTTAAAAAAGATACAAATGATAACTACCCTTACTCCTTAATTTGAAAATGATTTCCATTATCCAAATATAAAATTCCTTTTCTTCCCTCCAATTGACGGTATACATCATGATAATAATGAATCATATTAAATTTAGTTAAAGTAAGATAAACCATATTTCCATCATCCATATAAAGTAAAAATCTTTCTTTATCATAATCATTAGGAACATACTCAATATCAGAAATTTCACCCAAAATATCATCTTGGATATTTTTCATACCCTTAATAAATTTAGAATATTTATCATCTGGAACATAATTAATTAAACGAGGAACACGAAAAGGATTAGAAACCAAAGACTTCTCTACTTCTTTCTGATCCTCAAAAACATAACATTGTGAAGTTTCATTAAAAAATAAAGGCCGATTCTCTACAACTGACAAAACATAAGTATGAAAAAATCTACACTTCACATCTATTTTTCGAATATAAGGAGATTTCATAACCCTTTTTTCAATATTTTTTTTACTGCTAAAATAAAATTTAGGATAATCTTTTAAATTTGCTAACTCTAAAATATAATCATCATTTAAATAAGTTGTATTTTTAACAACAAGATTAAAAACAGGAAGTTGCAAATAAAAATACACACCAAAAACAAACCCTGCTAAAATAAAAAGAAGAAGAAATAATCGAAAAATTCTTAATTTCTTTTTTTTAACAATTTTTTTTGCCATACTTTACTCTACACTCCTATATGATGAATACTAAACTAATTTTACAACAAAAAAAAAAGAAAAGGAAGAAAAATTTAAAAGAGAACTAATTTTTTAAATTTTCTATTTCCAATTAACAAATTCCTGTTCAATTTTTAAATCAATACCATAATGTTCAAGAACTCTTTGATGAACATAACAAATCAAATCATGAATATTTTTTCCTGTTGCATGATCATAATTAATAATAAAGTTAGCATGTTTCAAACTAACCATAGCTCCACCTAAACGATATCCTTTTAATCCCAACTTTTCAATCAATTCTCCAGCAAACATTCCTTCTGGATTTCGAAAAACACTTCCTGCAGATGGATAACCAAGGGGTTGAGACTCAATTCTTCTCCTTCTTCGTTCTTTAACAACTTGTTCCAATAACTGACGATTTCCTTTTTCCAATTTGATCACTACCTCTAAACAAATATAGCCCGGATGACTTTGTAAAAAGGAACTTCGATAATGAAAATTCATCTCTTTATTTTCTAATGTAATCACTTGACAATCAGGAGTTAAAACTTTTACTTCTTGAACAACATAACCCATATCACTTTTATAAGCACCAGCATTCATAAAAATTGCTCCCCCAACACTTCCTGGAATTCCTGATGCAAATTCCAACCCTGCAAGACCTTTTTTTACAGCTAAAGCAGATAACTTCATTAAAGAAAAACCAGCTCCCACACGAACTTTATTAGAAGCCAAAAACTCCACTTCATTAAACTCCGTTAACCGAATAATAACTCCTTCATATACTTCATCACTAAATAAAACATTAGATCCATTACCTAAAACTTGATAAAGAATTTTTTTTTGTTTTAAAAATTGAATTAAATAAACTAAACATTTCACATTTTTGGGATAAACAAAAGCTAAAGCTACTCCACCCACTTTATAAGTAGTATAATTCTTCAAAGGAACATTTCGTTCCACTTTCCCAATATCCATTTTTTCTATTTCACAAATTATATTCTTCATCAGAATCACCCTATTAACTTCTTAATTTCAGCATAAATTTTAGAAGCTGAATCTAACACACCAAACTTTTGACTAGCCTTTTTCATATCAAGATAAAAATCATGATTATCAAATAACTTATCAATCTCACCAATTAATCTCTCAGAAGAAAAATCCTCCTCCGTAATTAATCTACAAGCACCAGCATCTGCTAATTCTTTAGCATTTTTATATTGATGTTGATGAGTAACATAAGGAGAAGGAACCAAAATTGCCGGAAGACCAATAGCAGTAATTTCCGCTATAGTGGAAGCCCCTGCCCTAGATACAATCAAATCAGTATCTTTTAATAACTGAATTAAATTATCTAAAAAAGGAACTATTTTAACATTATTAGGAATAGTCTCTTTTAAATAACTATCATAATAATCCTTTCCTGTAATAATTAATACTTGATAATTTTTATTTTGAAAACAACCAATCATTTCTTTAATTTTTTGACTCATTGTAGTAGAACCTAACGATCCCATAACAATAACAACTAATTTTTGATGAGCAAGAAATCCTAAATTTTTCTTAGAAAAAGATGGAATAGACGCAATCTCTTCACTCCTAGGATTCCCAGTATATACAACCTTTTTCTTAGGAAAATAAGTTACACTTCCTGGCAAAGAAACACAAATCAAATCTACAAAACGAGACAAAAATCGATTAGAAAGACCAGGAATAGAATTTTGTTCATGAATCATAGTTTTATACTTTAATTGATGTGCAGCAGACAAAACTGGTGCAGTAATATATCCACCAACACCAATAACAATATCTGGATCAAAAGAAGAAATAATCTCTTTAGCCTTAGAAATAGCTTTTCCATATTTTTTTAAAACAGAAAAATTAGAAAAAAGATGTTTTCGATTTAACCCTTTCATCTCAATTCCAACATAATTAATTCCAAGTTTAGGGATTAAATCTTTCTCCATTCGATCAGTAGTACCAATAAATAAAATATCACTCTTCTTTTCTTTTTCTTGAATTTTATGAATAATTGCAAGTGCAGGATAAATATGCCCACCTGTTCCACCTGCAACAATAATCGCTTTCATGCATTCACCTCAGTTAATTCATTATACCATAGAAAAATCCGTTTAGAAATGAATTTTTCTAATTGAGCAAAAAAACCAAATCAACTTGACATCAACAATCAATACATCTTATTCTTAAAAATTTAAAATTATCACTAAAGAAAAAGAATTGTCAAGCAAACAATTATATGATAAAATACAAAAAAAAGAAAGAAGGGATAGAAATGACAACAATAGGAATAATTGCAGAATATAATCCCTTTCATAATGGACATTTATATCAAATAAAAAAAATAAAAGAAAAATACCCAGATTCAATACTAATATTAGTAATGAGTGGAAATTTTACACAAAGAGGAGATCTTTCAATCCTAACAAAATGGCAAAAAACAAAAATTGCCTTAACTTATGGTATTGATCTAGTAATTGAACTACCCTATCCATTCGCAACACAAAGTGCAGATATTTTTAGTTATGGAGCAATTACAATCTTAGAAAACCTAAAAGTAGAAAAACTAATCTTTGGAAGTGAATCAAATCAAATAAAAGATTTGGAAATAATTGCACAGACACAACTAAATAATAAAGAATTTGATCAATTAGTTAAAATTTATTCTAAACTAGGAAATAACTATCCCACTGCTCTTTCTTTAGCACTATTTGATTTAACAGGCAAAAAAATCAATACTCCCAATGATTTATTAGGAATCAGCTATATAAAAGCCATTAAACAAAATCATAATAAAATAATTCCAGAAACCATAAAAAGAACAAATGATTTTCATAGTAACGAATTAACTGATTCCATAGCAAGTGCAACAGCAATTAGAAAAGCATTAGAAAATAATCAAGACATAGAAAAATATGTTCCAAAAGAAACACAAATAAATTTAACAAAAATAAAGAAAAACAACTATTTTAATTTACTAAAATATAAAATTATCACAGAAAAAAACTTAGAACAATATCAAACTGTAGAAGAAGGAATAGAAAATAAATTAAAAAAAGAAATAGAAAAATCCAATACATTAGAAGAATTGATTCAAAATATAAAAACAAAAAGATATACTTATAACAAAATAAAAAGAATGCTAACGCACATTATATGTGGATTTACAAAAGAAATGGCAAATTCCATGAAAGAAATAAAATATATTCGTATTCTAGGATTTTCAAATAAAGGAAGAAAATATCTAAACAAAATAAAAAAAGAAATTACTCTTCCCCTAATTAGTAAAATGACAAAAGAAAAAGATCCCATGCTAGAATGGGAATTGCAAACAACAAAAATATATGCTCTATTAAAAGAAGAAGAAAATCCCCAAAAACTAATTGAACAAGAATACAAAAATCAAATAATAAAAGGAGAAAAAAAATGATAAAACAAAAGAAAACAGGACAATTAATTGTAATTTCCTCTCCCAGCGGTGGAGGAAAAGGAAGCATCATTAATGGATTATTAAAAAATGATAATCAAACACGTTGGTTATCAGTATCAACAACCTCAAGAGAAATCAGAAAAAATGATATTCCAGGAATAACATATAATTTTGTAACAGAAGAAGAATTTCTACAAAAAATAAAAGAAGGATATTTTCTAGAATATACAAATTACGTAGGAAATTATTATGGAACACCAAAAAAATTAATCAAAGAAAAATTAGAACAAGGAATTGATGTAATCTTAGAAATTGAAATTGAAGGAGCTTCAAATATAAAAAAATTAGTTCCAGAAGCAATTTTTATCTTTATCATGCCACCTTCATTAAAAGTTATGGCAGAAAGATTAAAAAAGAGAAACACAGACAAAATAGAAAAAATAATAGAAAGATTTCATACTGCATATAAAGAAATCAATGAAGTAACCAAATACAACTATGTAGTAGTAAATGACGTTTTAGAAGACGCAATTGAAAAAGTAGAAGCAATTATTAAAGCAGAAAAATGTCGTGTAGATAGAATTGAAGAAGTATTCTTAGACACAAAAGAAGAAGAAATTCATGAATTATTAATGAAAGAAACAAAAGAATTCAAAAATAATCCAATATCAACAAAAATAAATTAAAACCTCATCTCCATCATAGAAATGAGGTTTTTTAATAGAATAAAACTATTGAATTTCTTCAATTTTCATCAAATTAGTAGGACTTGCTTTTTTTGTATTAGGAAAACTTCCAGTAGTAACAATAATATCTCCTTTTTGTAAGTCCATAAATTGCTTTGCTTTTTCAACACTTTGAATCAAAACTTCATCAGTAGCCTCACATATAGGAATACATTCTGGATAAACACCCCAATTCAAAGCCAATCGGCGACCAGATTTTTCATCTGGACATAATCCCAAAATAACTGCCTTAGGTCTTAAATTACTAATAATTTTAGCAGTTGAACCACTAATCGTTGCTGCACAAATTAACTTAGCATTTAATCGATTAGAACTATTAACAACAGCCTCTGCAATTGCTTTAGGAACATCATCAAGATAATGTTGCTTAGAAATATAATCAAATTCAGCATACTCTTCTGTTACTTCGCAGATTTTAGCCATAGCTTCAACCGTTTCTACTGGATGTTTTCCAACTGTAGTTTCCCCAGATAACATAACAGCATCAGTACCATCCAAAACAGCATTAGCAATATCCGAAGTTTCAGCTCTCTTAGGCCGAGAATTTTCCATCATTGTTTCTAACATTTCAGTCGCAACAACACAAATTTTCCCCATACGACGACAAGTTTTAATCATTTCTTTTTGAATAATTGGTAACCGTTCAGATGAAATTTCCGTACCCAAATCCCCTCTAGCAACCATAATTCCATCTGAAACTTCTAAAATAGATTCCAAATTCTTAATTCCTAAATCACTTTCAATTTTACAAATAATTTGTAAATCTTCTCGATGATATTCTTTTAATATTTTCTTAATGGCTAATACATCATCTTTAGAAGAAACAAAAGAAATCGCTAAATATTCTCCTCCATGTAAACAAGCATACTGAATATCTTCTCGATCAACTTGACTAATATAAGGAATATTCAAATGAATTCCAGGAACACTAATACTTTTACGATTTCCTAGAATTCCTCCAACAATAATTTTACAAGTAACACCATCTTCTTCTTTACTAATCACTTCTAATTGCATTTTTGCATTTTCCAATAAAATAATATCCCCAACACATAAACCATTAAGCACCTCAGGATGATTAACAGTAAATCGCTTCTCATTACCTAAAACATCATCTTTTATAATCCGAATTGTCTTCCCAACAACCAATTCTATAGAATCATTCTCCAAAATCCCACTTCTAAATTCTGGCCCTTTAGTATCCCACAAAATTGCTACACTTTTCCCAGTTTTCTTTCGCACTTCTCGAACTGTACAAATAGCCTGATCTCTTTCTTCCACTGTAGCATGAGTAAAATTAATCCTTGCTACATTCATCCCAGCTAAAACCATTTTTTCCATTACATCAACCTGATTAGAAGCAGGTCCTATACTACAAATAATTTTAGTTTTTTTCATTCCTATCACTACTCCTTTTTCCAAACAGATATAATTATACTATAAATAAAGGAACTTTCCTAGAAAAAAATAAAGGAAAAATCATTTTTGACAAAAACTACAAAAATAAGTACCTCTTCCCCCAACTTTAATAGTCAAAATAGATTCCCCACATACCGGACAACACTGTCCTTTCTTTGAATGAACCAATAATTCATTTTGAAATAATCCATGAACACCTTCACTAGAAGTAAAACTTTTAATTGTCGTTCCTCCCAAAGCAATTGCTTTTTCTAATATAATTTTAGTATTTTGAATAAGCAAATCACATTCATCTAAAGAAACATCACAAGATCTTCTCAAAGGATGAATTCGACTCAAAAAAAGAATTTCATCAACATAAATATTACCAATACCCGCAATAATTCTTTGATCCAACAAAGTAGATTTAATAGCAATCTTTTTAGAGTGAATTTTTTCATATAAATATTCTTTAGTTAATTTCAAATCATTATATTCAAAACCCAATTCAGAAAGTGGCCTTACCTTATCGCATTCAGCCTTAGAAATTAAATACATTTTACCAAACTTCCTAACATCATGAAAGCGAAAACTAATTTGATCATCTAAAATAAACTCTACATGCTCATGTTTTAAAATAGGATCTCCCTTATGACGAAAGAAAAATTTTCCTTCCATTCTTAAATGAATAAGTAAATTATCTTCATCCAAAGAAAAAACCAAAAATTTACCTCTTGTCGTAATATCATGAATTTTTTGAGAAATAATTTTTTTCCGAAACTCAGAAGAAATAGGAAAAGCAATAATATTATCCCAATAAATCAAACAATTCGTAATTTTTTTTCCAATTAGTCTAGGCTTTAAACTAGCTGCAACTGTAATAACTTCAGGTTTTTCCGGCATACTAACCTCCTATATTCAAACAATTTATTTTGCTTCGTACCAATTATTTCCCACTTCAATATCTACTTTCAACGGTACCTTTAATTGAAAAGTATTTTCCATAATATTACGAACAATATCTGAGACTTCCTCTATTTCATCTTCCAAAACATTAAATACAAGTTCATCATGCACTTGAATTAACATTTTACTCTTTAAACCACGTCGATTAAATTCATCATAAATCTCAACCATAGCTTTTTTTAAAATATCCGCCGCAGTTCCCTGAATTGGAGTATTAAGAGCAATCCTCTCCCCACTACTACGAACCATATAGTTTTTACTTTTTAACTCTTCAATAATACGTTTTCGATTCATTAATGTTTTAACATATCCCTTTTGATAAGCCTCTTGTTTTTGAGATTCCATATATTCCCGAATACCAGGATAACTTTGCAAATAATTATCCATAAACTCTTTGGCAGTAATAATATCCACACCTAAATCCTCAGATAAACCAAAACTACTAATTCCATATAAAATACCAAAATTAACAGCCTTAGCAGTACGTCTCATATCTTTCGTAACTTGATCCATAGAAACATGAAAAATATCAGCTGCAGTTTTAGCATGAATATCTTCATCATGAACAAAAGCCTGAATTAAATTAGAAGCATTCGAAACATGGGCAAAAATTCTTAATTCAACCTGAGAATAATCACTAGATAGAATTTTACAATGATCATCAGGAATAAATGCTCTGCGTATTAATTTAGAATATTCCAAACTAGAAGGAATATTTTGTAAATTTGGACTAATGCTAGAAAGTCTTCCTGTTCTAGTCAATGTTTGAGTAAAAATCGTATGAATTCTACCATCCTCACGAACTTCTGCCTGCAAACCAACTGCATAATTTGTATATAATTTAGACAAAGTTCGATATTCCAATATTTCATCAACTATTGGATGAATAAAATGAATTTTATCTAAAATTTCTTTACTAGTAGAATATTTATTATCCTTAACTTTTTTCGGATAAGGAATCTCTAATTTTTCAAATAAAACATGAGCAAGTTGCGAAGGAGATAAAATATTAAATTGAAATCCTGCATAATCATATATTTTTTTCTCTACCATATCCATTTGCTTCTTCAAATTTTTCTCAACTTCTGCTAAATACTCCGTATCCACCTTCACTCCCGTTAATTCCATATCAGCAAGAACCCATGTAAGAGGCATTTCAATCTTAGAAAATAAGTCAATTTGACCACTATCTTTCAACTCTTGAAGAATTCTCTCCTTTGTTTCATAAATAAATTTTGCTTTCAAACAACATACTTTAGCAAGCGAAGCAGAAGAAATATCCTTAGGTTTTTTCTGTGTACCATATAATTCCTCATATTTAGGAATATCATAATCAAATGTTGAAGCAACATAACTAATATCATCCTTAATCACATAATCCAAAAGATAAGTAGCAATCATCGTATCAAAAGTAACATTTTGAAAATGAATTCCTAAAGAATTTAAAACCACAATACTCTTCTTCAAATCATATGTATATTTTTCCAAATTAGAAGAAAAAAGATCACGATACTTCTCAATTTCAGAAGCAGGAATAAAATATGCATATTGACCATCATAAATTCCCATTCCCAAAATATTACTTTTATTATAAACAAGTCCTCTTATTTCTAAATAAAATGAAAATTTACTTTGATTAAATTGATCAATTGGTTTAATCATTAATTCTTGACGATTAACAAAAACTTCTTTTAATAAATTAAACTTTTTCAATAAAGAATGAAATTCTAACTCTTCTAAAATTTTAGTAAACTGTTCTTCATTAATACCTAAATAACGACAATCTTCAAAAGTAAAATCAATAGGAACTTCTCGATAAATCGTAGCTAAATCATAACTCATATAAGCATTCTCTTTATCAGATAATAATTTTTCCTGAGTTTTTCCAGAAATTTGATCAAGATGAGCATATAAATTATCTAAAGTTTCATATTTAGAAAGTAAAGAAATAGCCGTTTTCTCACCAATCCCTTTTACCCCAGGAATATGATCACTACTATCTCCCATTAATGCTTTCAAATCAATCATATGAATAGGTTCTACTTGATAAGTGCGCTTAAATTCTTCTCTATCCATCATAATATAACCCGTCTGTTTCAATAATTTTACATGAACTTCATCACTAATTAATTGCAACAAATCTTTATCACTACTAACAATAGTAGCAACAAATTCATCTTCTTCATCCACCATTCGTGCAACAGTACCTATAATATCATCGGCTTCATATTGATCAATCTCGAAATGAAAAATACCCATACTATCAAGAACTTCTTTAGCCTTAGGAAATTGTAATTTCAATTCTTCAGGCATTTCAGAACGTCCTGCTTTATAGTCTACATATTTATCATGTCGAAAAGTCTTTCCTTTATCAAAAGCAACCATAATATAAGAAGGATCCTCTTCCTTAATAATTTTATTCATCATATTAATAAACCCATATAATGCATTAGTAGGAAATTGCTTAGAATTCTTCATAATAACACCTTGATAAGCAGTTGCATAAAAACTACGAAATAACAAATTATTACCATCAACAAGAATTATTTTTTTCAATTTACATCACCTATAATAAGTGTACCAAATTTCTAACGAAAAGTCTATGGTGCAAGCATTATCAAAAATAAAATCTTGCAAAATAAAAAGTGTTGGATTATTATAAATCTCGCTAAAGAAAAGAAATAATCTCAACACACATATTATTATACACAAATTTCTTAATTTTAAAAGATTATTTCTCTCTTTAGTAAAAAGTCTTAATTGGACAAGTAAAAACAATTATTATAAAATGAGTTGCATTTACTTGTCCAAAACTAATTGCGTTAAGTTGT
>CANQFO010000034.1 GCA_947599755.1 uncultured Bacilli bacterium | reverse complement strand
AACAGTAGTACAATCATCCTATAAATATGATAATGGGCAATTTATTACAATTGACCATCATAATGGATACTATTCTATGTATGCTCACCTTTGCAATGGTTGCCGTTATGTAAATGTAGGAGATTATGTAGAAAAAGGACAAGTAATTGGTGGTATGGGACAAACCGGAGCCGCAACAGGAGTCCATCTACATTTTGCCATTTGGAATGGATACCCTTATAGAGGAGGAAGAGCTCTAAATGCCATGAGCTTCTATTAAAAATGAAAGTAAAAACAATCGCAAGCGGTTCAAAAGGAAACTGCACCATAGTATTATGTGAAAAAACAAACTTAATTATTGATATGGGAATATCTTATCTAACACTAAAAAAAAGCTTAGAAGAGAAATCCTTGTCCTTTGATGATTTCTTTGGAATTTTAATTACACATTGTCATAATGATCATATTAAAGGATTATCCTCATTAATTAGCAAAACAAAATTAAAAGCCTATATTCCTAAAGAAATGTATGATAGTTTAAAAGAAGTACTACCAAAAGAAAGATGCATATTTATAGAAGATAAATTCAAAATAAATGATGTTGAAATAGAACTAATTCATACATCACATGATGCCCCATATTCCGTAGGTTTTATCATTAAAAATAATAACAAAAGTTTAGTCTATGTAACCGATACAGGATACATCAATAGAAAATATCTAGCAAAAATGACCGAAAAAGATATATATGTATTAGAAAGTAATCACGACGAAAAAATGTTAATGGATGGACCTTATCCTAGATTTTTAAAAGAAAGAGTAATTAGTGATAAAGGCCATCTATCCAATAAAACAGCAGCAAAATATCTAAAAAAAATAATTGGAAAAAACACCAAATATATTGTATTAGCCCATTTAAGTGAAAAAAACAATACAGAACAATTAGCCTTAGAAACAGTAAAACAAGAACTAAATACAGAAAGAATACAAATAAAAATTGCCAAACAAGATGAGGAAAGTGAAATGTTGGAGGTATAAATGATAAAAATCATTGCAGTAGGCCAAATAAAAGAAAAGTATTGGAAGGAAGCAATAGAAGAATATAAAAAAAGATTAAAAAAATATACAACTCTAGAACTAATAGAAGTAAAAGATGAAGAAGTCAAGGAAGAAGAAAAAAACAAAAAAATAGAAGCAGAAAGAATCAAAAAAAATATACAAGAAAAAGATTACATCATTACATTAGAAATTGAAGGAAAAGAACTATCATCAATAGAGTTAGCAAAAAAAATAAATGACTTACAAATAGAAACCAGTAATATAACATTTATTATAGGAGGAAGTTATGGATTAAGTGAAGAAATCAAAAATTTAGCCAAACTTAATCTTTCATTTTCAAAAATGACATTCCCACATCAACTATTTAGAGTTATACTTTTAGAACAAATTTATCGATCATACAAAATAATCAATAACGAAAGTTATCACAAATAGGAGGAATAAATGATAGGAAATAGTTGGGATATCTTATTAAAAGAAGAATATCAAAAAGAATATTTTAAAAATCTAATGGAATTCATAAAAAAAGAATATAAAGAAAAAACAATCTATCCAAAACAAAACGAAGTATTTAATGCCTTTCGCTATACCGATTTTAACAAAGTAAAAGTGGTAATATTAGGACAAGATCCATATCATGGACCAAACCAAGCAGAAGGATTATCTTTCTCAGTAAGTAATGAAGTACTAAAACCACCATCATTACAAAACATTTTTAAGGAACTAGAAAATGATTTACAAATCCCATTTCCTAAACATAATTCACTTAAACCATGGACAAAAGAAGGCGTATTACTCCTAAATGCAGTATTAACTGTAGAAGAACATAATCCCACATCACATAAAGATCATGGCTGGGAAATTTTTACCGATGAAATTATCAAAATCATCAATAAAAAAGAAACTCCAGTAGTATTTATTTTATGGGGATCGTATGCTAGAAACAAAAAAAAATTAATCACCAATCCTATCCATTACATTATAGAATCACCTCATCCTTCTCCATTTTCAGCTTATAATGGTTTCTTTGGAAGTAAACCATTTTCTAAAACAAATAAATTTCTAAAAGAGCATGGATTAAAAGAAATTAATTGGAAAATTGATTAAAAGGAGAAAGTATGGAAAAAAAATTAACTGATCAAGAATTAGAAAAAATAGAAGACTTTAAAAATTTAGCTCAAAAATTTTATAATCATAATAACAACCAAGTTAGAACGAATACAATTAATGCTTTATTTGAAAATATAAAGAAATATTATCTAGAGTATAAAGATGAAGTAGCTGATATTCCTATCCAAACAGAATCATATAAATATCATCTACTTCAACCCCAAAATGGAAAATATGAACTTTTAGATTTTCTCATCAATAGAGCTATCTCTAATATAGAAAATATCGATATAGGAGAGGAAAATGCTTATGATCATGCCAAAATTTTACAAATTAATCCTAATCGCTACAACAAATATATAGATAAGATAGAACCAGAAATAATCAAAAAAATGAAGAAAAAATCTCTTTTTCATGAAACGAATCATGCCCTTCAAGCCTTAGATATTATAAATGATGATAATATTCATAACGGACGTATACAATCTATATCCTTAGCAGAAAAAATAGCCTATGCCAACCAAACATTAAGAAAAAAATATCCTAATTTACTTAAACCAACCTCAATAAAAAATAAGAAAACAAAACAATTATCAGATTATTTTGCTACCCCTTTTTCACTTGGAGCGTTTTATTCAGAAGGAACTGCAGAAATGTATGCTACTTTATTTAGTGGCCTTTATGAAAAAAACATGTCTTATTACCCTACCCAAATTTATGAAAATGTCTACATAATAACTCCAAATTATTTAAATGGCTATGCCCCTTTTTGTCGCTTTTTCTATTATTTAAGAAATTTAGTTTCTAAAGAAAGTATGTTTTCTTCTGTCTTTTTGGGATCACAAAAAGCTCTGATAGAGTTTTCTTTAGAAAACAGTGCTGAAATAAACAAAGTATTTAATAAATCAACAAGTATCAAACAACATTTAGAAACCATCAATAAAAATAGAGAAAAAAACCAAATAGAAAAAATTCAAACAGATACTCCAGCTCAAAAAATGAATGCTTTATTTCATTTAGCCAGTTATGGGTTTATGTATTCTACTCCTAGTAAAGAAACTCTTGAAGCCCAAGAAAGTTTAGATAAAATCTTTTTAGAAGCTTATAAGAAAAAAATAGCTACTTCTAACTACAATATAGATGAAATGCTTAATCAATTACAAGTTGCCTATCTTTCATCAATGATTACCTTATCTAATGATAAATCAAAGTGGTCTTCCTCAGAAGTAAAAGAAGAATATAAAAAATTAATCAAACAATTAATTTATCGTAAAAAAGAACAAAACAAAAATCAATCCTCATCTGATAGTACATATCGTTTAAAAAAGGAAACAATTATTCAAGATGATTTTTCTAAAAAAACATCCACATCTACTAATACCTATTCTTTAAATAAAAAAGATATAATTCAAGATTCTACTAATGATTTCTCATCAAAAACAAATTCTATGACAGAAGAAGAAATAAAAGAAGCCCAAGAAAAATTAGGTTCTTTTAGAAGATAACATAGCATATTGATTTACCAAAAAAGTTACACGAAGTAACTTTTTTTTATCTATTATTTTGAGCTTGAACTGCAGTAATTGCGACTACTCCTACAATATCATCAACACTACATCCTCTAGATAAATCATTAACAGGAGCAGCAATACCTTGACAAATTGGACCGTATGCCTGAGCCTTAGCAAGTCTTTGAACTAACTTATATCCACTATTACCAGCATCTAGATCAGGAAAAATTAAAACATTCGCACGACCAGCTACAAGACTATTAGGAGCCTTAAGTTTCGCCACTTCTGGAACAATTGCCGCATCAATTTGAAATTCCCCATCGATCAGATATTGAGGATATCGATCATGAGCAATTTTCGTAGCAGAAACAACCTTATCTACATCAACATGGTTAGCACTTCCTTTAGTAGAATGAGAAATCATTGCAACCAAAGGTTCTTTTTCAACAAGCAACTGAAAACTCAAAGCACTACTACCAGCAATTTCTGCCAATTCCTCTGGATTTGGATTTTGTACAAGTCCAGAATCCGCAAAAAGAAAAATTCCATTCTCACCATAGGAACAATCAGGAACAATCATCAAAAAAAAGGCAGAAACAAATTTAGCATGAGGAGAAGATTTGATAATCTGCAAAGCAGGTCTTAAAGTATTTGACGTTGAATGACACGCACCAGAAACAACCCCATCTGCACGATGAGTCTGAACAAGCATACAAGCATAATACATATAATCTTCTAATAAAAGTTTTTTTGCCTTATCATAAGTCATCCCCTTATCCTTACGTAACTCAACAAGTTTTAAAATGAATTCCTCAGTCAAAGGAGAATCATAAGGATTAATAATCGTAGCCAAATGAAGATCAAGATCAAAAGCAAGCTTTTTAATTTCCTGAAAATCACCAATAAGAATCAAATCTGCAAAACCATCTTTTAATATTTTATCACAAGCTTCCAAAACTCGACGATCCATAGATTCTGGCAAAACAATCCTTTTTTTCTCACTTTTCGCTTTTTCTTTAATTGTATCAATAAATTCCACTGTTATCACATCCCAATTAACCATTTAAAATTTCATACATTTCCATTTTTTCATTTGGATAAAATTCCTTACGTTTATATCGACAAAAGAAAGCCAAAATATTAGAAGGAAAAGAATTTAATAACTGATGGAAAAGAACAACAGAATCATTATAGAACTTAATTGAACCAACAATCTGCTCTTCATTATCATTTAGATTATCCATAATTTGAACTAACTCTTCACTTTGAAGCAATTTCTCATTATCCTCAATTAACTTACATAAAGAATGAAAACTATTTTTCAATAAATCATTTAATTCAAAATGATTTAACTCTTTACCATGAAGCTCCTCCAATTCCTCTAAAAAATCATCTTTTTTTAATTCCTTCACAATAATAGGCCTACTTTTTTCCAACAGTTCCATCTTTTTTTCCAAAAACGCATCAATATGGTTATCGGCCTCCGAAATTTTAATCATAACAAAACGAAATCGATTATGATAAACAACAGTAATAATAAATATTACCACAAAAAAGATAACAAAACCAATAATCAGTTCAATCATAACATCACTCTCCATACTATATAAATTATACCAAATAAAAAAAATGAATACAAATAAAAAATCCTATCAAAAGATAAGCATAAAATTAAGTAGCTTGTTTGACAGAAGACTTTTCATCAAAAGTTTGATCCGTTGAACTAGGCTCAGTTCCCTTAATAAAATACATCAATTTCTTTTTACCAGCATCATCACTAACAGGTTTTCCCGAAATTGGATCAACTAAAACAGCTGAAACATTATCAGGCATAGTATACCAACCCTCATCAGTACCTTTATTTTTTTCATATTCCTCAACTGACTGATACCAAATATTTTGAGCATACTTATACTCAGAAGTAGAAAGAGCCTGATTATTATCATATCCGACCCAAACAGCACAAACAATATCCGAATTAAAACCAATATTCCAATTATCACTATTTGTAGTACCACTTTTCAGAGCATACTTATGAGAAAGCTTAGAGGAAAGACTAATAGCAGTAGGATAATTATAATCAATAAAATCAGGATCATAAGTAACCGTTAATAAATTATTCAAAATAAAAGTCAAACTAGAATTAAGAACCAATTCCTTTTCATCTTTTGCCTGATATAAAACCTTTCCATCATGATCAACTACTTTATCAATTAAATGAGGAGAAATCTTATATCCCATATTCGCAAAAGCAGAATATCCAGAAGCCATTTCAATAATACTGATTTCATTCGTACCAAGAGGAAGAGAAGGAATATCCTCAAGTTTAGCAGTAATTCCAACCCTTCTAGCTACATTAATCAAAGCATCACTTCCCAAAAATAAATGAGTCTTAACAGCATAAATATTTTCAGAATAAGCAATCGCAGTAGCCATAGAAATAGGCTTATTTCCATAAGTATCATTATAATTCTTAGGAGAATAATTATCCTGATTTTGAAAAGTAAAAGTAGTTGCTTCACTAGTAAAAGCAGAACTAGAAGTAAAACCATTCTCCAAAGCAGCATAATACAAATATGGTTTCATTGTAGAACCAACCTGTCGAACAGAATCAGTCGCACGATTAAAAGAAGAACGATGATAATCTCTTCCTCCCACCAAAGCAACAATAGCACCAGTATTAGGATTCATCATGACTGCAGCAGTCTCTATAGAAGAAGTATCAGGAATAGACTCCTGAATAGTTTTTTCCAAATGTCTTTGAGTAGCTAAATCCAAATTTGTATAAATTTTTAATCCCTTAGTATCCGTATAAGACTCAGGAATAGAATCAATAGTCTTTAACTCTTTAAGAACAGCATCTTGATAATACATAAGAGTATTTAACTGTTCCTGATTTTCCTGCCCACTAAAATGAAGTTCTTCCTGATAAGCCTTCTTTTTTTCTTCTTCAGTAATAATATTATTCTTCACCAAAAGATCCAAAACAATAAGTTGCCTTTTTTTTGCTAAATCAAAATCAATAAGAGGAGAATAATTAGAAGGAGATTTAGGAATCCCAGTAAGAATAGAAGCTTCAGCCAAATCCAAATTTTTAGCAGATTTTCCAAAATAAAATTTACTAGCATTTTCTATTCCAAACTTCCCATGACCATAATTAATCGTATTTAAATATCCTTCCAATATCTCATTTTTAGAATAATTAGCCTCAATCCTCATCGTATACCACATTTCATCCCATTTTCTTTTCCATGTCTTATCAAAATCCAAAAACAAATTCTTGGCATATTGTTGAGTAATAGTAGAAGCACCTTGAGTAGTAGAACCATTCATAATATTGATATAAGTAGCCTTTAATATTCTTAAAAAATCAAATCCATGATGTTGATAAAAATTTTTATCTTCCGTATAAATAGTTGACTGAACCAAATACTTAGAAATTTCATTCAAATGAACCCATTCCTTAGACTCATTTCCTTGAAAAAAAACATTCTGTTGATTATCATATAAAACCAAACTATTAGCACTATTAATTTCCAATTTAGGAGAAGTCTTAATATAAAAATAAATACTACCAATCATCAAAATAAAAAGAAAAACCATCAATTTAATCAATCGAAAAAATAATTTTTTCATAAACATTCTCCTCTCATTATTAGTATTAAAAAGAAAAATAAAAATATGTATAAAAAATAAAAAACATCCAAATTAAGATAAATAAAAATAGGAAAAATCACGAAAATATGCTATAATCTTAACTATAAATAAAAAAAGGGTGATTTTATGTCACAAGCAAAAATCAAAGTAACCATCAAAAATTCACAAACAACAAAAATAAAAGATTACCAAGCCATGATTACAGAAGAAAAAATAAATTACAAAGAAGAAGACAATACCATAGTAATTTTTAATAAAAAAACAAATGAATTGACAAGAAAAAATGAAAAATTACAAATGAAATATTCATTTAATCAAATCAAAACAACAACTGCAACAATAAAAATAAAAGAATTAAACAAAGAAATTCAATTTGAAATGATTACAAAAAAACTAATCCAAGAACCAAACAAAATAGAAATAACTTATAAAATTAATTCAGATGAATTTTACTATAAAATAGAGGTGATAGAATGAGTATAATCAAAACATTAGAAAAAGAAATAGCACAAATAATAACCGAAAAAGGATATGAAATAGAAAAAACAACCCTATTACCATCAGGAAGAAAAGACCTGGGAGATTATCAAATTAATGATGCTTTTTTTCTTGCAAAAAAATATAAGAAAAATCCAAAAGAAATAGCAGAATCGATCAAAGAAGCACTAGAAACAGATCAAAGACTAACCAACATTAATGTTGCCGGAGCAGGATTTATCAATCTGACGATAACAGATAAATTTTTATATGAATCACTGAATAAAATTCATTCCAATATAGAAGAAAATATTGATAAACAAGAAAAAAAGAAAATCATCATTGACTATGGAGGGGCAAACGTAGCCAAAGCCCTACACGTAGGACATTTACGTAGTGCAAATATAGGAGAAGCACTAAAACGTTTAGCAAGACTTTTAGGACATGAAGTTTTAGCAGATGCCCATTTAGGAGACTATGGAAGACCATTAGGATTAGTTTTATTAGAAATTCAAAAAAGATACCCCAATCTTGCCTATTTTGATCCAGCATATAAAGGAGAATATAAGGAAATCAGTTTACCAATAACCAATCAAGATTTAGAAGAAATCTATCCTTATGCATCCTTAAAAGCAAAAGAAGATGAAGAATATCTAGAACAAGCAAGACAAATTACTACCAAATTACAACATCATGAAAAAGGATATTATGATTTGTGGAAAAAAGTAGTAGAAATTTCCAAAGAAGACATCAAAAAAGTCTACGATAAGTTAAATGTTTCTTTTGATTTATGGCAAGGAGAAAGCGATGCCATGGAATACTTTGATGAATTAAAACAAATCTTTGAAACAAAAAAATTAATCAAAGAAAGTAATGGAGCCAAGATCATAGAAGTAAAACAAGAAGAAGAAAACGCTCCAATGCCACCATTATTATTAATTCGATCAAACAATTCCATCTCTTATGAAGCAACAGACTTAGCAACGATATTAGAACGAGAAAAAAAATATCATCCAGATGAAATATGGTATTGTGTAGATGGAAGACAACAATTACATTTTCAACAAACCTTTCGTGCAGCTAGATTAGCCAAGTTAACCCAAGAAGCTACCAAATTAGAACACATTGGTTTTGGAACCATGAATGGAAAAGATAAAAAGCCATTCAAAACAAGAGACGGTGGAGTAATGCCTTTAAAAAAATTAATTGAATTAGTAAAAGAAGAAACATTAAAAAAAATTAATCCAGAAAACATCCCAAAACAAAAGCAGGAAGAAATTGCGATGATTGTTGCTATTGCATCCCTAAAATATGCAGATTTACTACCATTTAGAGGAACAGATTATATCTTTGAAGTCGAAAAATTTGCAGATTTAGAAGGAAAAACAGGATCTTACATTCTATACTCAACCATAAGAATGAAATCATTATTAGAAAAATCTCCTTTCATAGAAAAAGAAGAAATCACAAAATTGGAAAATCAAACAGCAAGAGAAATTGCTATAACGATTCTAAATTTACCCCAAATATTAACAAAAGCACTAGATTCAAAATCACTAAATGATATTACAGAATATTTGTATAAATTAACCTCCCTATATAACACCTTTTACGCTGAAAATAAAATTTTAACCCAAAAAGATAATCAATTAAAAAATTCCTGGATAACACTAACAAAAATTGTTTACAAAATAAATCTCTTATTATTAGACATCCTAGCAATAAAAGTTCCAGAAAAAATGTAAAAAGTGTTGTAATTAGAAGATATATATGTTATAAGTTTATTGGTAATTTTATTACCAATAACAAAAGAAAAGAAATTGCATATAATGTTTTTGATATAGGAGGATGTTTATGAGTCTAAAGAAAATGACGAAAGAAGAATTAGAATTATTATCAAATAAAGATATTACTAACCTAATTTTGGAAGAAACAAAAAAATCAATGAGTACAGCAGAATTATTCAAAAAAATTATAAAATTATTAGAATTACCTAATGAAATATTTGAAGAAAAAATAGGAGATTATTATACTTCACTAGCAACAGATAAAAGATTTATCTTATTAGAAGATGGAACATGGGATTTAAAAAATCGTCATAAATCAGACAAAGTAATAAAAATAACAGATGAAGAAGAGGAAGAAGAAGAGATAGAAGAGTCTAAAGAAGAAATAGAAGAAACAGAAGAAGATAACTATGATGATACAGATGATAATGATTATAATGATGATGCAAATGAAGAACTAAAAGATTTAGTAGTAATTGATGAAGATGAATTAGAACTAGAGGGATAATCTAGTTTTTTTCTGAATAAAACTATGATATAATACGAATATTAAAAGGAAAGGTGAAAATATGATAGATAGATTAGAAGCGACAGTAAAAAAATATGAAGAACTAGAAGAAGAACTAACGAAAAAAGAAATATTAAGTAACATACAAAAAACAAAAGAATATGCAAAAGAAATGTCTGCTCTAGAAGATATCGTAATTTGCTATAAAAAATACAAAAAAGTTCTTCAAGAAATAGAAGAAACAAAAGAAATGACTAAAGATAAAGAATTAGGAGAAATAGCAAAAGAAGAATTAAAAACATTAGAGTCAACGAAAACAAAATTAGAACAAGAATTAGAAATTCTCCTAATCCCCAAAGATCCAAATGATAAGAAAAACGTTGTAATAGAAATAAGAGGAGCAGCAGGTGGAGATGAAGCCAATATTTTTGCAGGAGATCTTTTCAGAATGTACACAAGATATGCAGAAAAAAAAGGGTTCTCCTATCAAGTATATAATTCAGTTGAAGGAACAGCAGGAGGATTTAGTCAAATAGAATTTATCATAAAAGGGACAGGAGCATATTCTCTATTAAAGTATGAAAGTGGCTCACATAGAGTACAAAGAGTACCCGTAACAGAATCCAATGGAAGACTACAAACCTCTACCGCAACAGTTCTAGTAATGCCTGAAGCAGATGAAGATATTGATATTGAAATCAATC
>CANQFO010000033.1 GCA_947599755.1 uncultured Bacilli bacterium | reverse complement strand
GATGCCCTCATCATTGTAAGGGTTGTCATAATCCTATTACTCATGATTTTCAGGGAGGAGCTTTAGTTGATGTTTCTTATGTTATTGATCGTTTAAAGCAACTTTCTAATCAGGATGGTATTACTTTGTCTGGAGGAGATCCTGTTTGTCAAAGTGATGCTTGTTCTATTATTGCTAAGGCTGCTCATGATATGGGACTTAATGTTTGGTGTTATACAGGATTTACTTATGAAGAAATGATTCATCATCCTAAACATAAAAAATTGCTTGAAAATATTGATGTTTTAGTGGATGGAAAATTCATTTTGGAAGAAAAAAGCTATGATTTATATTTTAAAGGTTCTAGAAATCAGCGCATTATTGATGTTCAAGAAAGTCTTGCTCAAGATCGAGTTGTTTTGGTTGAAAAGTATGATCATGATAAAGATTATTTTACTCAATATGAAAAACCAAATTACTTATTTATTTAATTTAGGAGCTACTTGTTAGTAGTTCTTTTTTTGTCGAAAACAGTCATACGAATAATTTGTCTTGTTTTGTCGAATTGATGGAAAAGTTTTTTTCTTTATTTTATATTTTTGTTGAGAGGTGGTTTTTATGTTAGAAGTAGATGTTTTAGTTTCTCGAGGAATTATTTTTTTTCGATTAGTTGGTGAATTAAATCCAATTACTATTCATGATTTTGATCAAAAACTTAATTATTTGTTATATCAACAGGGAATGATTTTTTTTGTATTTAATCTTCAAGAACTTTCGATTTCTGATCAGAAAATATTGTCTCATTTATGGAATAAATTAATTGAGATATTTTTGAGTTGTGGAAAAGTTGTGATGTGTGGATTAAATGAATTTTGTAAAAGAAAATTAGGAACTCAGGAAAAATTATTTTATGTTGATTCTGAGTATGAAGCTTTTCAATATTTTAGTGTGTAAAGGAGGAGTATGGAAGATTTATTAGCGTATGAAAATTTAGTATATAGTATTATTGGTAAGTACTCTCGTTATTTTGATC
Organism: uncultured Bacilli bacterium; assembly: GCA_947599755.1. Lineage (GTDB taxonomy): Bacteria > Bacillota_I > Bacilli_A > RF39 > UBA660 > CANQFO01. The sequence goes on along the minus strand of CANQFO010000033.1, from coordinate 9,834 downwards.
AAGATGATTTATATCAAGCTGGGATGTTGGGTCTTATTCAAGCTTATCATCATTTTGATTCTTCTTTTTCTATTAAATTTTCTACTTATGCTTATTATTATATTTGTGGAGAAGTGAATAAATATATTCGTGAAAATCATGTGATTCATGTTGGTAAGGATGTTATTCAATTAAATCGTAGTATTGAAAAAGCAAAAGATGTGATGAGACAAAGACTTGGTCGAGATCCAACGATTACTGAAATTTCTTTGTTTTTGGAAATTGATGAAGAAAAAATTCATGAAGCTATTTTGGCTAATCAAGAAGTTCAAAGTTTGGATTATGTGATGAATGATGAAGGATATGATCTTTATCATTCCATTCAATCTGAGGAAAAAGAGATGTCTTGTGATATTTTAGATTTGCGATCTCAGATATTTAAGTTACCAAAAGAGGAAAGAAATTTGATTCTTGCTCGATATTATTCTGAGCTTACCCAAATGGAGACTAGTAAAGAATTGGGCATTAGTCAAGTTCAAGTTTCTCGCAAAGAAAATAAAATTTTAGAAAAATTAAAACAAAATCTTTAAACTTAAGAATTTTTAATTTCTTAAGTTTTTTGTATGAAAAAAATTTTTTAATTCATACTAAGAATGGTGATGAAAATGAAAAATACAAGGTATGAAAGAATTGCAGATAATCATAAGGCACAGGAAAATCGAGGAAAAAATGCCTTTATTGCCTTTTTTGTAGGGGGATTGGTTGGATTAATCGGCGAAGGAATTATTGAACTGTTTTGCTATTATTTACATATTTCTCGAAGTGATGCTTCTACTTTTATGATTGTTATTCTGATTTTTGTTGCTAGTTTATCTACGGCACTTGGTTTTTTTGATAAGTTGGTTACGAAATTTAAATGTGGATTATTAATTCCTATTACTGGATTTGCTCATTCGATGACTAGTGCAGCTTTGGATTATCGTAAGGAAGGTCCTGTTTATGGAATTGGTTCTAATATTTTTAAACTTGCTGGTTCTGTTATTTTATATGGAGTAGTGTCAGCTTGGTTTTTTGGAATGATTCGATTTATTATTGGAGGTGGATCATGACTTTTTATTATCAAAATGTATATATGAAAGATACTGCTACTGTTGTTGGACCTTATGAAAAAGATGGACCATTGAAAAAGTATTATGATAAGACTTATTCTGATTTATATTTTGGGGAGAAATCTTGGGAACAGGCAGAGATTAAATTGGTTCAAGATAGTTTAACTATTTTGATGAAAAAAGTAGGGATGAAAAAAGAGGATATTGATTTGGTTGTTAGTGGAGATTTATTAAATCAAATTTCTGCTTCTACTTATGGTACAAATGGTGTTGGAAAAAGTTTTATTGGCATTTATGGAGCATGTAGTAGTAGTGTATTAGGAATGATTTTGGCTAGTAATTTTATTGATGATCATCGTGTTTCTAATGCTTTAGCTTTAGTATCATCTCATAATATGAGTAGTGAAAAGCAATTTCGTAATCCTACAGAGTATGGGGCACCTAAACCATCTAGTGCGACGTTTACTGCAACAGGAGCTGCTAGTTGTTTTTTAACTCGTGAAAAATGTGATGTTCGTATTGAGAGTGCTACTCTTGGTAAAATTGTTGATTATGAACAAAATGATCCTAATGATATGGGAAGAGTTATGGCGCCTGCTGCTATTGAAACATTAAAAAAACATTTTGATGAAACTGGTAGAAATCCTGATTATTATGATTTAATTTTAACTGGAGATTTAGGACGTTATGGAAAAGATATTGTTAAGGAATATATGATGAATGTATATGGAATTGAATTATCTGATCGTTATAATGATTGTGGTGTTATGCTTTATGATTTAGAAAAACAAGAAGAAGTTTTGGCAGGTGGGTCTGGTCCAGCTTGTAGTGCCTTGGTTGCTTTTGGATATGTTTTTCATGAATTACAAAAGAAAAAATTAAAAAAAGTATTATTGATCGCAACAGGAGCATTATTTTCTCCAACTCTTCTTTATCAAAAGCGAAATATTAATTCTATTGCTCATGCGATTAGTTTGGAGGTGGAATAATGTTATTGTTTAATTCTTTCTTATTTTGTGGATTTATTTGTATGCTTTCTCAAATTATTTTGGATAATAGTAAATTAACTCCTGGTCATATTACTAGTATTTTAGTTGTTGTAGGTGCTTTTTTGGATAGTTTTAGTTTGTATGATCAAATTATTAAAATTGTTGGAGGAGGAGCATTAGTTCCTATTACTAGTTTTGGACATTCTCTGATTCATGGAGCTCTTGCTCGAGCAAATAGTTATGGATTTATGGGAATTTTAATGGGAATGTTTGATTTAACTGCTACAGGAATTACGGCTGCGATTATTTTTTCTTTTCTATTTGCTCTTATTTTTAAACCAAAAAATTAATCAATGAAAAAGGGTTTCAAAATCGAAATCCTTTTTTGTCTATTAGTTTTGATTAGATAAAGTAATGATTAAATCCATATTATCGTCTTTTGCCATGATATTTTTATGAATTTCTTTGCACTTTTGACATTGATAAATAATTTTAAAACTATCTTTAAATTTTTCTATTCCTATTGGTTTTAGTAGTCCTTTACAGGTATTTTTTCTATCTCCTGGTAAAATATCTACATGTTTTGAATATAGACAGTATGGGCAGTGATCTCTTGCGGTATAATTTAATTTTTTTACTTTTTGATTGCAATTTTCGCAGATAAATTCTTCATCTTTCATAGTAAAATTTTTCATGTTTATTGTTCGCTTTTTAGAAAAAGTGAAAAGCTCCTTTCTTTTTTTATTTATTTGTTTTTATTATATCATCTATAGTTTAAGATGTGAATTATGGGAATTGATGTTCAATACTATTTTTTAAAGAAAAAGTATTTATTTTGTGGAAGTGTTAGGTTATGCTAAATAAAAATATGAATATTAATGAGTCGTTGATGCATTTTGTTTGATTTTTCTTTTTTGAATTTGCAGAGAAATATGTTCTTATGGTATAATTTTTATAGTTCGGAGTGATTGATTGTGGATATAGAATTTAAGCTCAATGAGTTTTCGGGGCCTTTGGATCTTTTGCTTCATTTAATTAAGCAAAATAAAATGGATATTATGAATATTGAAGTTGAAAAAATTACTGATCAATATATGGCTTATTTGTCTCAACAGGAAAAGATGAATTTGGAAATTGCTAGCGAATATTTAGTTTTGGCTTCGGAATTGTTGGAAATTAAGTCTAAATTATTGCTTCCTCATGAAAAAATTTTGGAAGAAGATTTAGAAGAAATAGATGATCCTCGGTCTCAACTTGTTCATCGTTTGTTGGAATATCAGGCATATAAAGAAATTACTAAAGTTTTACAAGATAAAGAAAATGTTCGTAAAGAAATTTATACAAAGACTCCTGATTCTTTTCAAAAGTATGTGAATTTTTCGGATATTCAATTTTGTGGAGATGTTAATTTGGATGATTTAATTTTGGCTTTTCGAGGGTATTTGGAACGAAAAAATGCAACTAAACCATTAAATACAAAAGTTACAATGAAGGAAATTACGGTTACTTCTAGACGTCATGATATTCGAAAATTGTTAAAGGAAAAGGGAGGAAAAGTTTCTTTTTTTGAATTGTTTCCGGTTGTTTCTAAGGAGTATATTGTTGCTACGTTTTTGGCAATTTTAGAGATGGCTAAAAATCAAGAATTAGTGATTGTTCAGAATAATAATTTTGATGAGATTATTTGTGAGGTGGCATATGCAGAATAAGGCAGTATTAGAAGGACTTTTATTTGTTGTTGGGGAAGAGGGACTTACTATGGATCAAATTGAAGATATTTTATCTATCAATAATTTGGATGCTCAAGAATTATTACGCTCATTGAAACATGATTATGAAGATGATAGTAGAGGAGTTAGAATTGATTTTTTAGGGAATCGATTTAAACTTACTACTAAGTCTGAACATCGAAATTATTATCAAAAACTAATTGAAACTCCTTCTTCAAATGTTTTAACTCAACCTGCTTTGGAAACTCTTGCTATTATTGCTTATAATGAACCAATTACCCGAGTAAAAGTTGATGAATTGCGTGGTGTTGGTAGTACGCAAATTATTCGTAAATTAGTAGCTAAAGGGTTTGTTAAAGAAGTTGGACGAAGTGATTTGCCTGGTAGACCTATTTTGTATCAAACAACAAATGAATTTTTAGATTATTTTGGGTTGGCTACTATTGAAGATTTGCCTGATATCCGGCAATTTTTAAAAGATGATGAGGAAATTGATTTAGAAACTGATCTTTATCAATCCAAGTATCGTGATCAAAATGAATTGGGTTAATAGAAAAAATTAAGAGAGATTATAAAACTTATTGCACAACAATTGTGCACTTCTTTTTTTAAATTACAATTTTAAAAAATTTCACTTCTTCTAAAGAAAAAAAGATTGCAACTTAATCAAAATATGATATAATCTTTTTGTACTGCTCATATGGCGGAATTGGTAGACGCGATTGACTCAAAATCAATTTTTCGAAAGAGAGTTCCGGTTCGACTCCGGATATGAGCACCAAATATGTTGATTAAACCCTTGAAATATAAGGGTCTCTTTTTTTATTTTCTTATTCTTTTTTATTTTTGAAATAGAGAATAGACTATTTTGTATGATTGAATTATATTTTTCTAAAGTTTTGTTTTTTTTTTATTTTTCACCAAGGATGTTTTGAGTCATGATCTTTATTTTAATTTTAGTTTTATTGAGGAGTTAATCTATGGAAAAATATTTAGAAATTGAAAAAAGTATTATAAAAAAATTTAGAAAAGAAATTTGGAGTAAATTTGTTCGAGCTGTTTCTCAATATGAATTGATTTGTGAAAATGATCGAATTATGGTTTGTATTAGTGGTGGCAAAGATTCTTTTCTTTTGGCAAAATGTATTCAAGAGTTGATTGCTCATGGAAAATTTAAATTTGAAGCAAAGTATGTTGTCATGGATCCAGGATATCAGAAACAAAACTTAGATATTATTAAGAAAAATGCTGAACTTTTAAATATTCCCATAGAAATTTTTAAAAGTGATATTTTTGATATTGTTTCTCATGTCGAAAAAAGTCCTTGTTATTTATGTGCTAGAATGCGTAGAGGTTTTTTGTATCATAGAGCTCAAGAATTGGGATGTAATAAAATTGCTTTAGGGCATCATTTTAATGATGTTATTGAAACAAGTCTTCTTTCTATGTTTTATGGAGCAGAGATTAAAACGATGATGCCTAAGCTTCATAGTGAAAATTTTTTGGGATTAGAACTTATTCGACCATTATATCTTGTTAGGGAAGAAGCTATTCTTGCATGGAAAAGATTTAATCAGTTAGAATTTATTCAGTGTGCTTGTCGATTTACTGAAAAGTGTTCTTTAGTTGATGATGGAGTTAGTAAGAGGATTGAGGTTAAAAAATTAATTCAACAATTGAAATGTGTGAATCCAAATATTGAATTTCATATTTTTAAGGCTTTGGATAATGTTAATCTGGATTGTGTTTTAGGTACGAAAAAGGGAGGAATATATCATAGTTTTCTTGATGATTATGATGATTTTTTTCATTAATAAAAATATGAATTTTCATTTTTTTTAAAATATGGTATGATGGTAAAGAGGTAGATAAGTTTAAATTAATGAATTTATTTATTTTTCTTGTAAATATGATGTGATGTGATATTGATTTAAATTAGCAAGAAGTGGAGGAAGTATTTTAATGAAAAAGAAAGTGCTATTTGTTAGTGTTTTATTTATTTTTAGTTTGATTATTACTGGGTGTGGGGTAAAAAAAGAAGTAATGACTGATGCTTTAAAGTTTAAAAATGAATATGAAAAATTGAATGGGAAATCTAACGATGTTGGAAAAGACTATCGTAAAATAAAGATTAAAGAGGATAATCCTTTTGTTTATGCTACTGCTTCAGAAATTGTGCAAAAAATGGAGGAACAAAAAACTTTTGCTGTTTATTTTGGTTATTCTTCTTGTCCATGGTGTCGAAGTGTAGTTCCTACTTTGATCGATGTTTGTTCAGATTTAAAACTTTCTCAAATTTATTATGTTGATATTCAAGAAATTCGTGATATTTTAGCTTTGGATCAGAATGGAGAAGTTTATACAGAAAAAAAGGGAAGTAATGGTTATTATCAGTTATTATCTCAATTTGATTCTGTTTTGAGTGATTATGAATTAACTGATGATTTAAATCATAGTGTTTCTACAGGAGAAAAACGAATTTATGCGCCTAATGTTATTAGTGTAGTTCATGGTATACCTAAAAAAATTGAAACAGGTATTAGTCAAAAGCAAACTGATTCTTATATGAAACTTAGTGATGAAATGATTCAGGATACGTATAATAAATTTAAATGTACACTTGAGTGTCTTGATGAAAAAAATACTTGTTCTAATGAGAAGAGTTGTTAAAGTATATTATCAATAGGAAGGTGAAAAATTATGGCTGTTTTGGAAATGAAAGAAAATGATTTTGATTTAGTGTTAAGTTCAAAGGGGAAGGTTTTAGTTGATTGTTATGCTCCTTGGTGTGGTCCTTGTAAGATGATTTCTCCTATTATTCATGAAATTGCTTCGGATAGAAGTGATTGTTTATTTTATCAATTAAATGTTGATCAAGCAGAGAAAATTGCTAAGAAATATGGAATTATGTCTATTCCTACACTTCTTCTTTTTGAAGATGGTGTATTGAAAGAAAAATCTATTGGTTTTAAAACGAAAGATGAGATTTTACAGATGATTGATCGTTTATAGTTTAAATTTTTTTTGGTTATATTTTGTTATAGCAATTGAAGTTGAAATGATTGAGATACTATATGATAGTATTCCTGATATGGAAGTGATAAAGATACTGTAGGTTAGCCATAAAAGGTAGCTAATTAAGGCAGCTTTTCTTACTGTTTTATCGTTTCCATTCCAGGCTGGGATAGTATAAATTAATGCGGCAATAAAGGGGATAGTTGAATAGAGGGGTGAATGTATTTTATAACAAAAAATTAGGTAAATTGAGATCAATATGAACAGGATTATATTTAGCCTTTTCTTTGTTTTTTCTTTGATGATAATTAATGAATCTCTTATTAATGCAATGATTTTTGTGATGAATCCACTATATGCTCCTAATAATAAATAGTGAATTAAGTTTAGTGTATTTGCAATTATTGTTTGGAATAAAATTTTTTGTTTTGTTTTTTTGTGATAGGCTAATAAAGAATTTGAAAAGGCTATTAAGCCAATTATTTGGGCAATAATAAAAATAAAAACCACTCCTTTATATTATTATATTAGGAAAATTTTTTCTTGTTTAGATTGTGATATTTATTGTATTGTTTTATTTTTTTATGATATAATCTATGATGTTTGTAGTGGTATGGTTACTTTTATAAAAAAAATTGATTATAGTGGGTGAATTATGAAAAAAGTAGTTATTGGAATGAGTGGTGGAGTAGATAGTAGTGTTGCAGCTATTAAATTAAAAGAAGCTGGATATGAGGTCATTGGTTTGTTTATGCGAAATTGGGATTCTTACCTTGATGGAGAATTTGAGGGTGCACCTGTTTCTAAGGTTGGTATTTGTCCACAAGAACAGGATTATAATGATGCTTTAGCTGTTTGTGAACAATTGAGAATTCCTTTATATAGAAAAGATTTTGTACAAGAGTATTGGGATTATGTTTTTACTTATTTTTTAGATGAGTTAAAAAGAGGTCGTACTCCTAATCCAGATATTATGTGTAATAAATATATTAAATTTTCTATGTTTGCTGAAGAAGCTAAAAAGTTGGGAGCTGATTATATTGCTACTGGACATTATGCACGACTTAAAGATGGAAAGTTATTAAAAGCTGTTGATAAAAATAAGGATCAGACTTATTTTTTGTCACAAGTTAGTAAGGAACAACTTCAAAATGTTTTATTTCCTATTGGAGATATGATCAAGTCAGATGTTAGAAAAATAGCTGAAAAATATGGATTAAAAACTGCTTCAAAAAAAGATTCTACGGGAATTTGTTTTATTGGAGAGAGGAATTTTTCTAATTTTTTAAAGAATTATCTTCCTAATCAACCTGGACAAATGGTGAATATTGAAACTAATGAGGTAGTTGGTTCTCATATTGGACTTATGTATTATACTATTGGTCAAAGGAGAGGATTAGATGTAGGTGGAACATCAGATCGAATGTTTGTAGTTGGTAAGAATTTAAAAGAAAATATTTTGTATGTTTGTATTGGAGAAGATAATGAATATTTATGTTCTGATGCTTGTATTATTGATCAAGTTAATTTTTTGAGTGATGAAAAAGTTGATCATTGTTGTGCGAAATTTCGATATCGTCAAGAAGATGTTCCTGTTACGATAAAATATTTGGAAAATAATGAAATTTTTGTTTCTTATCCACAAGGTGTAAAGCGAGTTACTCCAGGACAAGCTTGTGTGTTGTATGATGGTGATATTTGTCTTGGTGGGGGAATTATTAAAGAAGTCTTAAAAGATGGGCAAAAACTTTGGTATTTGTGATCTTTTTTTCTGTTTAAGTTATTTACTTTTTGTGAGGAGGAATTTATTTTATGAATAAGGTTCAGTCGATTAAAAGAGCTAGTATTTTAGGAATGCTTGGAAATTTTTTTTTATGTTTGATAAAAGGCATTGTGGGATTTTTTACTCATAGCCAGGCGATGTTGGGGGATGCTTTTAATAGTGCCTCAGATATTTTTTCTTCGATTATGACTTTTATTGGAAATCATATTGCTTCTAAACCTAAAGATAATGATCATAATTTGGGACATGGAAAAGCAGAATATGTTTATTCAATGCTAATTAGTATTGCGATGGGTTTTCTTTCTTATCAAGTATTGAAAAATTCTATCCTTTCTTTTTTTAATCCCTTAAATTATCATTTTTCTATTTGGTTAATTATTGTTTGTTGTGTCACAATTATGATTAAATTTTCTTTATTTTTTTATACTTATACGTTATATAAAAAATATCATAATATATTACTTGCTGCTAATTATCAAGATCATCGTAATGATTGTGTATTAACTACTTGTAACTTAGTTGCTAATATTTTGGGATTTTATCGAATTTATTTTGTTGATTCTATTGTAGGAATTTTAATTGCTATTTGGATTTTTATCTCTGCTATTCGATTATTTATTGATAGTTATGATATTTTAATGGATACGTCGATTAGTGAAGATACTAAACAAAAAGTTTATCAAATTATTGATCAATATCCTGAAATTAAAAAAATCATTCATTTTAATTCTACTCCTGTTGGGTATCAGTATCAAATTTCTTTTACTATTTATGTAGATGGTAATTTATCTACTTTTGAAAGTCATGAAATTGCTAATAAATTAGAAAAGGAAATTGATGTAAAAATTCCAGAAATTTATTTGACAGTTATTCATGTTAATCCTATGGAAATAAAGAATGATTAATGAAATTTAAATATTTAAAGAAAAATTTTTATCTCTGTGGGAAATATTTAGGTATTGTAAATCCTTATAAGAAGATATATTTTTAAAAGAGTATTGGTTTATTACCATTTGTAGAAAACTTAAATTTTTATTGATGTATTAATATAATTTAATTTTTTTCTTTTTTCATTTCTTTTTTATCAAGACTTTTTTCTTTATTTTGAGGGAGAAAAAGATTTAACATGACCTTATCACAAAGTGATTACACTTTGGGTTGAATGAAAAGTAAATGTCTATTTAAGTAAGAAAGTAATTAAATGCAAGAGAGAATGGGAGAAAAAATTA
>CANQFO010000032.1 GCA_947599755.1 uncultured Bacilli bacterium | reverse complement strand
ATTACAAATAGTAATACTATAAGTAAAAGGATAATGATAATCAAAAAGAAAATTAGAAAATCTTTTTTTGACATCTTTTCACCTCCCTTCAATTAAGAAGTTCGGCAATCACCCAACTATTAAATGTTCCAAATTAAATATATCAAACATTTGTTCTTGATACAATATGTTTTATAAGAAATTAGGACAATTTAGGAAACACACTTGCATATTGCCAAAACAAAATAGAAAGTAACTTGTAAAAGCATCACTTTTATGATATATTCAATATATCAAAGAAACTTGCATAAAAGAAAGGAATACCTAATTTTGGGAGTTAGGTACTATCCAAAATATTTAGATTAGTACCGACTTATACAGTTGGTACTTTTTATTAGAAAAAATAAAAAATTATGCAAAAAGAAAAGGAGTAAAAAATGAATAAATCAACAATTTTAATCATTCTAGCAATCTTACCAGTAATACTAATATGCCGTTATATATATAAAAAAGATAGTGAAAAAGAACCAATGAAATTATTAATGAAATTCTTTTTTTTAGGAATCATCTCTTGTTTCCTTGTAGTATTTATTTCCGAAATAATGGAAACAATACTTCCCTTTATGAATAAAGATACAGCTGAAATGACAACAATAGAAATAATAATATATACCTTTATTGGAGTAGCATTAGTAGAAGAATTTTGTAAATGGATTATGGTTTATAAATTAGGATATAATCACAAAGAATTTGATCAAATGTATGATATGATAGTATATGCAACATTTGTATCCCTAGGATTTGCCTGTTATGAAAACATATTATATGTAATATTAAATAATAGTATAAGTATTGGAATTATTAGAGGATTACTTTCAGTCCCTGCTCATGCATGTGATGCAGTGTTTATGGGATATTATCTCTGTATGGCCAAAATAAATTTAAAAAAAGGAGAAAAAAAACTAGAGAAAAAAAATAAATATAAAAGTATTTTTGTTCCCGCAATTTTACATGGAATCTATGATTATTGTCTAGTCGTAGGACATCTATTTTGGATGGGTGTAGTATTAATTTTTGCAGTAAATTTATATATCAACTCCATAAAAAAAATCAAACAAATATCAAAACGAACCGAAAAATTATAATATGCAATTAATGTTAAAAATCATGCAAAACAAAAATAAACAAAATAAGGAAAAGGAATGGATCTAAATGAAAATATTATTATATACAGAAGGAGAAAAAATCATCTCAGTAAGTGGATTAGGAAAAGCAATTCAACATCAAATCAAATCACTAGAAACAGAAAAGATAGAATATACAACAAATCCATTGGATGACTATGACATTATCCATTTAAACATGTATGGACCAAAATCCTATCAATTAGCAAAAAAAGCTCATAAAAAAGGAAAAAAAGTAGTCTACCATGCTCATTCAACAGAAGAAGACTATAGAAATGGATTTATTTTAGCAAAACAAACAGCACCAATATTTAAAAAATGGATTATAAAATGCTATAACTTAGGTGATGTAATTATTACCCCAACCCCATATTCGAAAAAAATATTAGAAAGGTATGGAATCAAAAAGAAAATATATGCCATATCAAATGGAATTGATCTAGATTTATTTAAAGAAGAAAAAAATGCAGGGATAGAATTTCGAAAGAAATATCATTACAAAAAAGAAGACAAAGTAATCGTAGGGATAGGATTATATATTGAAAGAAAAGGAATAGTAGATTTTGTAGAATTAGCAAAGAGATTACCAGAGTACAAATTTATTTGGTTTGGACATAGCCCCTTAGCAGTTGCAACTAATCCAGTAAAAAAAGCTGTTCAAACAAAACTTCCAAATTTAAAATTTGCAGGTCATGTAGAACAAAAAAAAATTAAAGAAGCCCTAAATGGTTGTGATTTATATCTTTTTCCAACATATGAAGAGACAGAAGGAATTCCAATTATAGAAGCCTGTGCTTGCAAATGTAATGCATTAATAAGAGATATCCCTATATTCGAAGGTTGGTTAGAAGACGGAAAAAATGTTTATAAAGCGAAAACAATAGATGAATTTGAAATGAAAATCAAAAAAATAATAAATAAAGAATTACCATCACTTGTAGAAAACGCATATAAAGTAGCAGAAGAAAGAGATATAAAAAAAGTAGGAGAACAATTAAAAAAGATTTATGAAGAATTATTGAAGTAAATGTAAATAAATGTAAATAAATGTAAATAAAAAGTATAATCATTGCCAAAGAAGAGGAAAGAAAATATAATGATAATAGAAAATAAGGAGGAAAATTATGAGTTTAAATCACAAAGTAGAAGATATTCAATTACTATTAGATGATGCTAAAAATTTATTAAAAAACGTTACAAATGGACAAACATCCTCAGCATATTCAATTATACAAGACTTAACAAGTGCATATGATATCTTAACAAGTTGCTGGAAAGGAACAGATGCAGGAGTACAAATCAATAATATTGTTCATGTGCATAATGAAATGGTATTATTTCGTCAAAAAATGGCAGAAATGGCAATTGCTGCATATCAAGTAGGAATTTATTATAGAGAAATTCAAAGTGCAAATGGATCATCAGTAGAAATTCCATCACCACTTTCAGACGATGTAGTAGTCGCAACTAAAGCAGAATATAAAGATAATACAGACACAGTAAACATTACAGAAATAGCAATAGAAGGTAAAAATAAATTAAATAATGCCACAAAGACATTTGAAGAATTAAAAAATCTTTTTGGAAGTGCAAAAGATTCTATTTTCAATAACTGGTTAGCAGGAGATAAAAGAAGTGAATATGAAGACTTTTTCGCCAATTTTAATACAAAATTTACAAATTATGAAGAAATGTTAAATAACATAGCAGAAAATATTACTCAAGCCTTAAGAAATTATGGAGGTTAGAATAAAAATTAATGCTTGATAAGAAAGGATATTACTGATGGATACTGAATATTATCGAAAATTAATGGTAGAGTATAGTGAATTAATAAATGAATATACAGAAAAAATAGAAAAAATTGATTCTTATAACATAAAAATTTCATCATGTAAACCAATATTAAATGAGCTAATTTCTACATGCAAAGAAGCATCAAATGAAGTTGAAAATAAAGTCATATTAAATACAAACAAAAAATCATTTGATGATGGAAAATTAGAAGAATTATCCTTAGAATTTAATTCTATTTTAAGGGATTTAATAGAATGCCAAAATGCAATAACAAAAAAAATGGAAGAATATGAAGAGGAAAGAGAAGAAAACCAAAAACGCTATGATGAAGCATATAGAAATTATATAACAAGGCAAGTTTAAGTGAGTAGAAGGTGAATACGTGAAAGAAATAGATATAGATACATCATCATTTAATTCAATAAAAACCAAAATCATTGATATGACAAGTTACTATTATAAAGGAAAAAGTAAAATAAATGAATTACAATCAGATATACCAAAAGAAGCCCTAAATTATAATATTGAAGAAGTCATTCAAAAATATCATCAAGCAGGAAATAAGCTTGAAGAAGTAAATAATAATGCAATAAAATTAGCTGCTGCATTAGGAGATACATCTTTAGCAATAAAATTAAATCAATTATCACAAATAACAGTAGAAATGTTTGACTACAATAATATTAAAGAAGAAGGATTTACTCCACAAGGATATACACTAATTAATGGAAATATTGCCGTAACAGCATATAGTAAAGAAGGAAAAAATTCCAGAATATATATGTATAATGGAAAAACAGGAAAATATGAAGGTTACATAGAATTAACCAATACTGCTCATGTTGGAGGAATAACATATGATAAAAAAGAAAATATATTATATGTAACTGGTAGTAATGGAAAAATAAATTCATACAATTACTCAATTATTTCCAAAGCAATAGATGAAATAAAAAAATCCTCTCACTATAAAGGACAATATATGATTAATTTAAATGATCAACAAACAAATTCTGATTTCCGCAATGTTTTACTTTCAAATAATATCGATTTAGATGAATTAATCAATAATAAAGATGCTGCTACTTGCTACTATTATAAAGATAAATTATATGTTTCTACCTATACAGGATCAGGAAGCTTAATTGCTTATGATTTAACAGTAGATAAGAAAAAGAAAACAATAACAGCAAACCCAACAATTATTTCAAATGATTTACCAGGAGCAGTACAAGGAATTGCTTTTTATCATGAAAAAAGTCAAACAGGAAAAGAAAAAGATTATATAGTTGTATCACGATCTGGTGCATTATCTAGATCTGAATTAAAGAAATATGAAATAACAGATACAGGTCTATCAGAATGCAAAGGGACTATAGTGATAGAACAAAAAGGATTAGAGGGAATAACAATAACAGAAGATGGAATGATCTCAGGAATATTTGAATATGGAAATACAAAATCATTAGGAATCAATCTCTCAGAATTTAGTAACAGTCAATCATCAATTGATGAAAAAGCAACAGATATATCATTAAAAACACAAGGGAATATTTGGCCAATAAAAGAAGAAATAAAAAGAACAATACAAGCCATTTTTTCTGAAAATAATTAAGCAAAAAACTTAATTGAAAGAAAAAAGGAGGAAAAGAAATGAAAATAAGAAATGTTAATCAAGAATTATTGAAAAAAAGTATAAAACTTTGTATTGGAGTTTCTATAGTAGGAGTATTAACTACTGGATGTAATCAAGCAGAGATGAATATAAATAATAATAATAATATTTTAAAAGAAATGACCGATGCAGAAATAGACGAAGAAAGAGCCTTAATTCATTGCCATTTTCTTAATCCAGAAGAATTAACCGAAGACCAAGAAGTATTAACATTTATTTCAAATCAACCCACATCATCAGACTACACAACAATAAATGCCATAGCCTATGCCGAATCAGAAGATCCAACAGTAGCATTAAAACCAGGAAAATATTATATCGTTTCAAATGGATTAGGAGAAATTGAATTAGAAATTAATAATATAGAACAAGAATTCAATGTAGATATTGATTATGATACAAACCGTTTTGAGTGCCACGAAGTACAACAAACCAGAACCACTAAGTAAAGGATAAGACTACAGAAAAAGTATACAAAGATATTATTTATAACGATAATATCGATTTTTTTCAACTGAGATATTAAGTAAAATTCCAACAATTAAAAAATAAGAAATCAAACTAGATCCTCCATAAGAAACAAAAGGAAGAGTAATTCCGGTAATAGGAAATAGTCCAACAGTCATACCAATATTTTGAATTTGCTGAAATAAAAGCATCCCCAATATTCCTGCTAAAATATACTTATCTGTATCCAAAATTTTTCTGTTAGAAAGATGAATAATTTGAATATCCAAAAAAAGGATAATGAAAAATAAAACGAAAATTCCCACTAGACCAAAATTAGAAGCATAAACAGCAAAAATAAAATCAGTAGATGCCTCAGGAAAATAAATAGGAGTATTCATAAAACCATGTCCAAAAAAGCCTGCAGATCCAATTGCTGCAAGAGCATTTTCAAGTTGTAAACCAGATCCATTTTGCCAAGAAAAAATTCGTTCAAGTCGATAATAAATAGAACTACCAAAAAGTTGAATAAAAATTTTTTCTTGAAAAAAATAAAGCCATAAAATAAGTCCTAAAAGACTAGCAAGAAAAATGAAAGCACCCAAAAACCAACGTAGGCGAATTCCTGATGCAAACATCATAAAAAAATAAATAACAAAATAAATAATAACTGCTCCTGTATCAGGTTGCAAAAAAGTTAAAATAGAAGGAATGAGAACGACCAAAAAACTTTTTAAAATAAAAATAAATTCCTGAAAAACAGAAGGATTTTGATAATCACTTCTAAAATTATGAATCATAGTAGCAAGCATTAGCATAATAAAGATCTTCATAAATTCACTAGGTTGAATACTACCAATACCAGGAATAACAAACCAACACTTACTGTGATTAATAGGAGTTCCAAATAAAAGCAATAAAAGCAATAAAAGATTCCCAAACAGATAAAGAATATAAGTATGACGATATAAATATTCATTTTTAAGATGAATTAATAAAATCACAAAAATTACCCCTACAAAATACCAAATAAACTGTTTCAAAGCCAAATTCCCTAAACTTCTAGAAGTATAAGTACTAGCACTATAAATAGTAATAATACTAATAAGAGAAAGTAAAAGAATAGGAATAACAATTTTTAAATTTAACTTATATTTTCCCATACAACATCGCCTCCTTATTTATATTATATCAAAAACAAGCAAGTTTTATATCTTGTTTTCATAAAATATGAAAAAGGAGATATGATATGAAAAATTTACCAAAAATTTATCAAAATCAAATTACTAAAAATATTAAAAATAACAAAACAGTTTATCGCTTTAAAAATGAAGATACAACAAATCCACCTTTAAAAGAAAAAAGTAAATCGATAAAAGATACTTTAGATGAAATTTTTAATGGAATAGGTTATGCTTATAATATACCTGTTATGATAAAAACATCAACAAAAACATATGATACTACTTTAGTAGCAAGAACGGAAAACAATATTGTAACGATAGATAATGAATTGATATCAATTAAGGAAATTAACTCAATAGAAATAAAAAAAGACAGATAAAGTAATGTAAATTAGTATGTAAATTGTAGTGATTCTACAATTTTTTTATTGAAATAAATGTATATCTATAATATACTCATACTATAAATAAAAGATAAGGAAGTGTTAGTAAGATGAAGTGTTGGCATTGTGGAGAAAAATATGATATTCACATAGAAAAATGCCCAAAATGTGGTTTTCAAAACAAAAATAGTAAAAATCCTAAAGCTTTAGCTAAAGCAAAGGTAATAATTTTTTCTAGTATATTAAGTATAGGAATAGTATTCACTATAGCATGCATCATGATTGCTACAAAAATGAGTAAGCCTATTACACCAGAAGAATTTAAAAATAAGATGGAACAAAAAGGTTATAGTGTATATAGTTTAAAAGGTTCAAAATCATTAGAAACAGTACAAGGATTAAGTTTCCAGGAAGCAACTGATTTTGATACAGCAATAGATACAGAAAAAGGAATCGTAATATTTTATGTAACAGGTGATAAAGAATATATAAAATCAATATCTAATGAATTAAAAAAGAGATATGATCAATCTGAAAAAGAAAAAGAAATTTATTCCAGTATGGTTGAAACAATTGATAACACCTTAGTTTTTTCAAGTATCAAGGACAGCGAAACCTATAATATAGTTCGAGAAGAATTTAAATACTTAGGTTACTCTATCGATTTAGGTGCATTATTTTATATACTTTTTGCTTACGGTATATTATCTATAGCAATATTATCGGTTATATCATGGATGACAATCTTTGAAAAAACAGGAAAGAATGGCTGGTATTATTGGATACCAATTTATAGAGAATATTATACATGCCAAATAGCTTTTAATAATGGAATATTATGTATATTGCTATTTATTCCATATGTTAATATTTTGTTTAATCTATATACAAACTACTGTATAGCGAAAAAATTCGGAAAGTCAAAAGCTTTTTGTATAAGCTTTGCCGTACTTGAATTATGGTTATTACCATTTATAGCATATGATAGTACATATCAAGAACAGATCCCAGAAACCCCTTCAATAGAACCAACAACAATATAATAAAAATAAAAAACTCTAGAAAAAATAGCCAAGAATAAAAATGTAATAAAACCTCGTTTTCAGACAAAAGAAACGAGGTTTTTATAAATAAATTAAATGATTCATTTTGAGTATGAATTGATTTTTAATCTTATACACTAGCATAAATCAATATAAGTATCCGCAAGACATTTTATTGCTCCAACACAATTTAAATCCAATGTAAAGAAATCATTCGTACTAGTAAAAGTGTTAGTAGCATCATCAAGAGCTAACACTCTACAAGTACAACAACAATCATCTAAAGATTCAATACGAAAAACATTAGAATTAGTAGAAACATTATTTAAAGTATAAGGAAATGCCCAAGGTTCTCCCGTACAACAATTAAATAACATGATTGGTCTAGTATTATAGCAAATACTAGTACAAGTAGGACCTAAATAAGGCTTATCACAACCAGTAAAAGTTTCATTATCAAAATCTTGTTTTTGAAGCATTAAAATTCTACCAAGTATATCATTAAGACATCCACAGTCTTTATTTTCTTTTTCATTACACATAAAATCTACCTCCTCTCACATAGATTTTCTACTACAACATCAGAAATACATTGAACAGCACAAACACAACTTAAAGAAATAGTAATATATTGATTTGTAGAAGTATAATTGCCATTTTCTTCTCTTAAAATTAAAAGAGTAACACAATCATCATGTACTTTATCTACTCTAAAGAAAGAACTACTTTGAGAAATATTTGCATCATCAAAATAAGTAGTAGTATAAATTTTACCATCTTTAGTATACAAAGTAATGACTCTTGTATTATAACAAATACAATTCATTGTAGGACCTAAATAAGGTTTAGTACAGCCATCATCTAAACAACATTGATTAAGAGAGTTTTGTTGTAATAAGTTAATCAACTTAAATAAATTTTTAATACAATGATTACAAGCCACAATCTCCACCTCTTTATCTATTTCTAATATAAAGTATTCTAAACTTTTAAAATGGTGTTTATAAATACCTATATAATTGTATGTAAAATGTCTATAAAAATGTAAAAGAACAAAAAACACTTGCCCAAATATAAAGAAATGGTATACAATTTATATAGGATAGGGTTCGGTAATCAAAAAGAACAATATCTAAATAAAAAATAGGAGGTGAAAACATGGCAGTTATTCAAGCAGACAGTCAAGCATTTAATACAGTTGCAAATGCATTACAAACAGCAAGTGATGAGTATAGAACAAATTTAGCTAGACTTACAAGTTTAATTGAACAAATTACTAGAGGAGATTTTAGAGGAACAGCAGCAGAAACATTTAAACAAAAATTTGAATCTAAACAAGATACATTCAATAACTTGAAAAAAACATTAGATGAAATAGAACATTATATGGAAGATCAAAATACTAAATTCAACACAACAGTTTCTAATGTTCAAGACTATATGGGATAAAAGAAAGGAAGAATGTTTTTATGAATAATAATTTATATATAAATCCTAATGCATCAACAAAAGATGTAGAAGATATAAACAACATAGTATCAAAAGTAAAACGATCAATGGAAACATTAAATGATATCATAACCAATCAAATGGGTGAAGAAGGTTCTGGAAAACCAATTAGTATGGAATGGGCTAAAGTAGAACAAGAAAATTGGACAAAATATTATACTGCAGACATTCCACAAACGATGGATGAAATGAGTTTAAGTGCAACAAATTTACAAAATGCAGTTAATGAATTTTTAGCATATAGCCAAAAAAGATAAAGAAAGGTTAAGAATATAGTAAATTAGGATTTTGATCCTAATTTACTTGATCTAAAAGGAGAATTAGTATGGTATACGGAATAACAAATAAAAGTCAAATTATTGATAAAGCCACAATTATAAATGGATGTGAAAGACTAAGAGAAGCGGCAAATGATTTTGAAACATCTGGAAACTCTGTATCTATTGCTAGTGAAGATTGTGGAATAGATGTTTTATCTGTAGACGATATGACTTTTGCTCCAATAATTGAAGAACTTGGAAAATCAATAAAAGATGTAAAAAAGGTAATAGATGGATATGCTGATGATATTGAATCACTAGTAAATCAGATATATACTGATCAAACTGCAGAACTTGCTGAATATGAAAGAAAATTGCAAGAAGCACAAAATAATAATAATATTTGAGGTGGAGTATGGCAAAAATAGTATATAATGCGCAAAAAACAGAAAGTGTAATTAGCCAATTAAAAAACGCAACCAAACAATTAAATTATACTGCAAGAGATTTAGAATCAGCAATTAATATCATCAAAAATGCTCATGGAATTGAATACGTTAATGGTCTTGATTTTTCTGGAATAGTTCAATCTCCTGAAGAATGTCAGAAGCAAATTGAAGATCAAATCAAAACCATTAGTGGAAGAGCTAAAGAAATAGAAAAGTATAATAAAGAAATAGATGGAGCTAATGTTGTAACTAAATTTGGTAGCACGATAATTATGGGTGGAGCCAAAGTTCTAGAAGGAGTTGCAACAGCTGGTGAACAAATTGTTGATGGACTTGCATCCGCTACCGCTTGGTTAGTTGGCTGGTTCAATAAAGATGCAAAAGAAGAAATAGGTGATTGGGTAGAAAAAGATCATGTCGGAGATTATTTTGCAGAACAATATAAAACAGGATTTTTAAAGGATATAGAAAAATATAGTTATATGTCTTCAAAAGGTACAGCAGCCACTCTGATTAAAGGAATTGGAATTGGTGCTGGATATGCATTAACTGCATATGCTGGTGGAGCTATAGCAGGTGCAATTGGTGGAGCAGGATCAGGAGCAGGAATTGCCTCCTCTGCAATATCTGGAGGAAAAGCCGCAGCCGGATCACTAAAAGCCGTAGCAGGATTAGCAGGATTAGGTGGATTCGGTGATGGAACACAAAGAGGATTACAAGAAGGATTAAGCTACAATGATGCAATGAAAAAAGGAGTAGTAGAAGGAGCAGTTCAAGCAGGAACTGTTGTTGCAGCCACTTATGCATTTAAAGGAGCAGCTAAATTAGCCTCCAAAGCAAAAGCAGGAATTATGAATAAAATTGCTGCAAATTCCGCAGATGATGTTGCAAAAGCTGCAGCAAATTCCGCAGATGATGTTGCAAAAGCTGCAGCAAATTCCGCAGATGATGTTGCAAATGCTGCAGCAAATTCCGCAGATGATGTTGCAAATGCTGCAGCAAATTCCGCAGATGATGTTGCAAATGCTGCAGCAAA
>CANQFO010000031.1 GCA_947599755.1 uncultured Bacilli bacterium | reverse complement strand
AGGGACTCGAACCCCCACGCCGTTGGCACTGGTTCCTAAGACCAGCGCGTCTACCAGTTCCGCCACATCCGCATATTATTAACGATATTTATATTAGCATATTTTAGGCCTATTTGTCAAGTGATTTTTAGATAAAATATAAGATTAATCCTCCTATGATAGCTATGATAAACCCTAATATTTTTAATCCGTTGTGAAGCATCATTTTGATCTCCAAAGCCAAAAAATCTTTTTGTTAAAATTCGTGCATCATAGATTAAAATAACTCCTAATAACACTAATATTACGGCAACTAGTTTAATGATTATTTGAAACATTTTTATCAACATCCTTTTATTCTCTACTATTTCATCATACTATTTTCTATTAAAATAGTATATATTTTTTTAATAACTTTTTATAAATTCTTAAATGCTACTATAACTTGGTTTTGCAAGGGTTTGTAGCTTTTCTTGTTTTGGAAGATTCTCGCATATATTGTTATAATTTCTTATATTTTCGCTTTCAAAAGTAGTAAAAAAGTAGTAAGTTTCACTTTTTAATACTCTTTCCATTTCGATCTTTGCTGATTCTGAATTAACGTGTGCGTAGTAACTTAATGTTATAAGAATATTAGAGTGTCCCATAATATATTGTAATGCTTTTGGATTCATTCCAGAATTAGCCATTTTAGTACAGAAAGTATGTCTTAATGTATGGGGTGTTGTTTTATGTGGTAATGATTCTGTATGACATTCATTGTATTTAGCCACTAGATTACGAAATACGTTAGAATAATCTCTAGCTATTCTTGGTAGTCCATTACGATTTAGAAATACAAAATTGCTATACCCGTCAATAACAATAGGTTTAAAATGTTTTCTATTTGCTACGATCCTTTTTAATGCGTGAAAACATTTATCACTCATAGGAACTTTTCTAACTCCTGCATCTGTTTTTGGTGTTTCAATATAATAGCCTTTCTTGTTTTTTAATAATTGGTGATCTACATTGATTTCACGATTTATAAAATCCAAGTCAGACTCTGTTAGTCCACATAGTTCAGATGCCCTTAAACCTGTTTCAAGAAAAACTATTACATCGTCTATATAACGACAATAGATTTTACTATTTTTCATAAACTCTAATAAGTTATATTCTTGTAATGGTGTAAGAGGAGTCCTAGGCTCTGTATCGTCGTCAATAATATCTTTAAGTTTAAACTTAAATGGATTCTTCCTGATGCAGTCGTCTTCTATTGCCATATAAAATATAGCTTTTAAAGATCTTTGATCGTTTTTAATGACTTGATACGGAGTACCCTTTAATTTCATTCGCATAGCCCATTCTTTAGCATCTGACGGCTTTATATTCTCAATAGCACATACTCCAAGTTTGTCCTCTTTTAGAGCTTTTAAAAGCCTTTCTCGTCCTACTTTTGTATTATCTCGTACGTTAGAGTGGATTCTAATGTATTTCTCATAAAGATCATAAACAGTCATTTTTTTACCTATGGTGTCGATTCCCTCGTACAAATCTTTTTGTAATGCTTCTTCTTTTTCCCTTAATGATAGATCTTCTCTTTTTCCTTTAGGGGTTTGATCTGTTGGCGTTAATTTCCAAGCATACAAAAATTTTGGCTTCCCGAAATTATCAATATATTTATAAGCATATCTTCCGTCTTTTCTTTGGCTCTCTCCATTTTGAAGTATACGTCCTTTTTTATCTCTTCTTTTCTCTGACATATATTTTCGCTCCTTTCAATTAGAAAGAGCCTTGATATGCAATATCATTATATCACAAACAAGGCTCATTTTTCTATATCGCATTTAAAGAATCTATTATTTTTTCTAATTGCTTTCTTTTTATTTGAATTCGATTCCCATTCATTAGCACCCAACTAGAATTGAGATTTGCTTCTGCTAACTTGCGAAGTTTATTCTCGCCTATACGAAAATACTTTGATGCCTCTTCAATAGTAAGTGTATATTTTTCACTTATAGGAACATCATTATTATTTGATCTATAAAATTCTTTTTGCATTAGTACCATTCCTTTCATTTTAAAATTTTAATCATAATCAGAATTTAAGTAAGAAAATTCTCTGTATTCTTCCATAGTCATTTCTTTTGTTAAGAATTTATCATTTTCCTTATAGTGGTAGACTATAAGGTTTATTCTTCTTTTTAATTGATCGTAAGTATCACTCTTAAATAAATACATTTGTTTATACAATACATCAGGTGGGAATATACTTGTTATATGTACCTCTGTCCACAAGCAAAAACTATTAGTGTACCTACTATGAATCTGCGTTTTATACCCCTCTATCATAGTTAATAGTAGAGTATAGGGAAGACTCTCACTTCGTAACTCGTCCATAAATAGTATAGGCTCTCCATTATATTTGTCTATAAAACCATTCGTATATTCACTTACTCTGTAAATATTTTCTTCTCCATATTCTTCGGCTAATTTTATATATGTATAACTTTTTCCTGTTCCTGCCTTGCCAAAATGCCAATAAACCTTGACGTCTCTTTTAGGTGGTGTTTCTTTATATCTTTTTCGATAATATGCATCTTTAGTAATTTTTTCAAATTTTCTATATGCAAGTGAAATATCAAAAATTTCATTTGGTGTTAAACCTTGTTCAATTAACTCTTCAATAGCTTCTATATCGTTTCGTTTTCCTTGCTTTCCTTGGATCTCTCCACAATATTTTATTAAAAGCACTTTTTCGCCTTTTTCTTCATATTTTCCACGTTTATTTATATAATCGTCTGCCTGTTGTTTATTACCTTTTGTAGGCTGAATATTCATACCATTAAATAGCTTTTTAATTCCCGAGAACCTAATGCTTTTCTTGTCTTCAAGTACACAGTGCAGATGTTTTAATCCCTTTGCTGAAATACAATAAGCAACTGCACAGGTTCTTTGTGGATTATCTTTAGTCCATATTTCGATAACTTTATCTACTATTTCTTCTGGTGTTCCCTCTAATCCGTGTAATTCTGGATTATTAAATTCACAAAACCAAGATTTACTAGGCTCATTTTTAAATTCCATAGTGCTGTAACCTCCTTGTATCAATATTAGATACATCGTTTTTCATTGATTTTTCAACGATTCATTAGTTATTTGTATCTGTATCGAAGTCGGGGGCAATGCTAACCCCTCCTTTACGGTGGCTTTCGCTACGCTTCGCCACCGTCTATTGGTTTTGATAATGCTTCAATACAAATCTTCTTCATACGTTCCATATCATTAACTTGTCCTATTTTGATAAAGCGTAATTTTGCTCCTTGTAATAAAACTGCTCCCTCGCCACGATTAAATTCTTCTTTTTTCTCTTCAATTAGCTCTAAATGATCGGGCATAAGCATCTCATATATTGATTTTCCAACGCCTAAAACTATCACTACGCCGTAATTTAACCTACTACCTAAAGGGAATACGACTGCATCAGGTCGCTGACAAGAACAGATAAATCTTACCGATTTAGATCTTCCCATTAAAAGTATTTCACTAACTTTATTCATAACTTTTGTAGCCTTTGCTTTATCTTCTCTCATAACAGCAAGTATATTTGCAACATATTCATCCCAAATTAAAGTGATAGGGTGGCGAGTTTTATCTTTTCCTGACATTCTTAAATCTAATCTATCTCGAACTATATCTAATAATTCGGTGGTTTGTTTAAAAGAACGATAACGAGGAGTGCCACGCAAACATTCGAACATATCGTCTGCTTTGTAATCTGCAAAATAGAACTCTCCCAAAGGATCAGTCAAAATTAGTTTCGTGAGTAGCCCAAACTCTGCGAATGATTTTCCCGATCCACTCATTCCTGACAATAAAATATGACTATTTGTCTGTGGCGAAATATCAACACTTATTTCTTTTTTAATTCCAAAATTTTTCCAATATTCCAAATCATAGCCCAATATTAAAGTTTCGTTAGATTCTATCATCTTTTAACTCTTTCATTGGTTTGATTTTTTTCTTTAAAATAGCATCAAAGTATATAAAGTCTTGATTGCTTTCTATTTTATCTACAATTTTGATCCCTAATTTTTGTTCTATGTCTGTTCTTTTTTCTTCGTATTTATCTTTGGAATAATCAGGAGAGTAAAATTTATAAGTGTTAATATTAGTGCTAATATTACTTCTTCTCTTAAATATTGAAGCAAGTATAGGCACTTTATGAGCTTCTTTTATATTAAATACGTCTTTTATATCGTCTTCTATTTTTTGAGCCTTTTTAGGTTTTCCAAACCACATTAGAATACCTAAAGCAAAAATGCCAAAAACTAACCAAAATAGAATATAAACTAATAATCTAATAATATTTTTATGGTCATTCGGATCATATATAAATAAAAACCAAATAAATATTGAAATTATTATATATAATGAAAATAGTGTTAATTTTAATTTCTTTGAAAATACTTCTCTTATACCTTGCATAAATCTTAATTGATTTACTTTTTGATTTCTTCTTCTAATTTGTCTTTCTTCAAAACTTAATTTATTTTGTATTTGATTCTTCATACATTTTCTCCTTTAATGCTTCTAACAGATCAGGCGATAAATCTAATTTATCAATAGAATCCGTTAGGCTATATTTTATTTTATCTTTATATGTAATTCCTATTTCTTCTTTTGCTAAAGCTAACCAAACTTCTTTCGTATCTGAATAGAAAATTTGAGCTATCTCGTTATAATTTAGTATATCGTTATCATATATGCTGATAGTGGTATAATATTTATTAAATATAAATATGTAGTACTTGTTATTTAATGATATAGTTTTATCCTTGTTTAGATCAAAGACTTCTTTTAATTGTAATAGAGTCATAATTTTTCTCCTTTCAAAAATTAGTTACAGGTGGGGTGTGGGTATAAACCACACCGCCTGTATACACTTTAATTTTGTATTAGTTTTTTGCTGATTCTGATGTAGAATCATAAACACTTACAAAACTAACATTTTGGTATTCGTCATAATGGAACTTTACATCTTGCCCTACAAGACTTAAAATTTCTTTTGTTGTTAATTCTTTGCCACAACATTCTGTTAAGATATCGTATTTTACTTTAACTTTTGAAACATTAAATCCTTTGCTATTCTCATTGTCGAACTCTTTAGCACAATGAAAGTAAACATTATGATATGGCTTATTTTCGAATTCGCCAAATTTTTCTTCAATACCAATAATTTTCATAGTTTTTTTCTCCTTTCTCTAGATTTTAAATGTTGTCAGACGATCTTCTCGCTGACATTATGGTTATAGGTGATTTTATATTTGGTTGTAAAAAAGAGGTGTATAAATGATGCACCTTTTTTTACATACAAAAAAAAGCCGTATTTTATTACAGCTTCTATAAAAATTAACAAATCAAGATACTTTGATAAAAAATAAATAATCATTTTTATTTTAATTTTTCTTTTGTTCTTGTCTTTTCTTACTTTCCTTTTTACCTTTTGGATACCTATTTAATAAATCTTTTTCCTCAATACCTAACAATTCTAATACTTTATTACAATATTCAATAGGATATCCTTTTAATTCTTCTAAAACAAAGGTATACGCAAGATGCGTCCTATTATTTTTTTTAAAACTATATCCAACTGTATCTAAAAGTGCGTTTATAGTATGACTTCCTAATTTAAAGTATATACCAAAAGATACCATTGCTTTTATACTTGGTATTGCTCCTTTAGTTTTATAATATTTAAACGTCTCTTCACTCAAATTTGTTGCTCTGCAAAACATTGATTCAGTTATATTTTTTTGTTCGCAAATATTATTAAATTGTTCTTCAAAAGTTGGATATCTTAAATTTATTGCATATTCTTCTTGAAACCTTGTTGATATATCTTTAAAATTTTTTTCTTTTAATTTTTCATAATCTTCATATTTAGCAATTTTATCTGCTTTTGCAGATACCTCAATATTTCTTTTTTGTTTTTCAATAATATCTTTTAATAAACGATCCGTTTTACCATTAGTTATATTATGATATTCGTCAGAATAATAAAAATCATTAAGTTTATTCTCAATATTTTCTTCTATTTGCTTAATTCTAACCCTATTAACCCCAAGCTTTTTTGCTATTTTTGTATTATTTATTTCTTTTTTATTTTTTAATATATAAATAAGTTTTTCATGAGGATATAAAGTTTTTAAAAATGCTTCTCTAATTAATTCACTATCTTTTTTCTCTTCATTGTAGATTAGTTGTTCTTCAGGTGTCATAGATTTATCAGCTATAAAATCAGCTACAACAAAATCATTTTCACTATCAATAGTTTTTTCTAGTGGAATATTTTGTTGTGATATAGTCTTTAATTCAACTAATTTTTCTAATGGCATTTCTAGTTTATTAGCGATTTCTTTATCAGTAGGATCACGTTTTAATTCTTGGGTTAATTCGTTTTCGACTTGTTTCATTTTGTTTACTTGTTTTTTCTTGTATTTTGATAAATTGCCTAATTCTGCTATTCCGTTTTCAATTTCAGATTTTATCCAATAAGTAGAATAAGTAGAAAATTCATAACCTAAACTTTCATTAAATTTTTCTGATGCTTGCCAAAGACCAATATTTCCATATTGTACTAAATCTTCAAACGAAAGACCATTTCCAATATATTTTTTTGCAATGCTTTTTACTAATCCCTCATATTTTTTTAATATCTCTTCAAAATCCATATAACTCCCACCTTATTTGAATTTATATTTTAATTAACGCAATATAAAATTTATAATATAATTATACCATTTTTAATCTATATAATATATAGCAAAACAAAAAAAAACAATTTTGAATCTAATTACTTTTTATTATCTATAATTGTTATAAAAACTATGTCATCTTTTTCCTTTTTCGCTTATTATTTCCATATATTTACTAATCAATGTTCCATTATAAGCTAACATATTTTGCTTTTACAATATCAAGGTCATAAACCTATTGAGCTATTATTTGATATTGTCGCAAAATATGTTTCTTTGTTAGTAGAACATTGACAAGTAAATATATTGCAAAGAAATAATTTTAGAAAGGAAGTGTCAAATATGACAAAAAATGAACTTTTAGAAATCTACAATAAGAGTTATACAGAAGAAGAATTTTACAAGCAAAATGTTACTTATGCTTTTTCTCAAAGTCAATTACAAGACGCTATGAAAAAATTAGGAGCAACAAGTGAAAATGAATTAACATCATTTGGTTATGGAAGTATTTGCTTAAAATCAAAATTCAAAGAAATTATGCAATGGATGTTAAAGAAAGAAAAAGAAAAGAAAACTTGGCTTAATAATTTAACTAATGAAGAAAAAAACATTATCATTGAATATGAATTATATAATTATGAATGTAATTATACATACGATATAGATAATGTAGTAGACTTATTCAACAATATATTCGAATATAACGACATAATGCACGTATTTCATAAAATAACAAAGCAGTAGAAATCTACTGCTTTTTAATTCTTTTATTAAGAAAAGTGATTAGGATCATAAATGAAACTAATCACTTTTTATTTTTAATCTAATTTATAATATACATCTGTATTTATATCTGGAACACCACCGCCATGAAATAATATTCTTATTTTATTTTTATCTGTTGCTTTTTCTCCATTAGTATTGCTATCCCATACAGCAAGAGTTGTTCCTACTGGATATAATAAACAACCATCAGTATCTCCACGATATATTATAATAGCACCCGACCTGTCTTTTTTGTTTATATCTATTTTATAACTATTATAATATAAATCTCCATTTTCATTTATAGTTATAGTTTCAGTTTTTCCTTGACTATTTTTATAAGTTCCGGCGTATACTTTTTTTGCTTCTAATTCTTTTGCTTTTCTTTCTTCTTCGGCTTTTCTTTCAGTTTCTGCTTTAACTTGTTCGTTTACTTTATTAACTAATGTATCTATGTTGTCCATAAGAACATCTACATTACTATCTTCGCTAATAATAATTTCATTTTTTGTATTAGATGTATTTTCTTCATTAACTGCATTTTGCTCATTTTCTGTTGTTTCATTACCAGTTTTAGCAAGCTTTTTTGTATTTAATATTTTATCGTCTGCTTGATTTATTTGATTTTCCATTTTTTCTATTGCATTATTAAGTTCATTTGTTTTATTTGATTTTTCTATAATTTCAATTTTTAATTTTTCTAATTCTGTTATTGTATTTTTTAATTCTTCTATTGTAGTTTTATCTTCTCCGTACATCTGGGTTTGTCGCAATAAAATCATTTGTTGATTTTACTTTATCGTCTATTGTAGTATTTATTTTGTTGGCTGTTTCTACTATTCTTTCATATTTTTTTACTGCTTGATTATATTCTTCTTCTTGATTTTTTTTCATGTTTTGGTAGTATAAAAAACCACCAACGGCACATGCAATAACTAATATTGCCACAATTACTAAAATAATAATTAAAACTTTTTTATTTTTCATTTTCTACCCCTTAAATAATTTATATTTTCAATAATCATTTAATTACTTTTTTTTAATTGATATGTACTAGCCCATGTAGTTAAACCATCTGTTGGAACACTCATAGTTAAACCATTATTTGTTATACTAAAAGTTGTTGTAACATCTTTTGTATTTCCGAATTGTTTACCACTTGTTACAAAATATGTAGTTTCTGTTCCTTTGAATTCTATTTCTGATTTTGAACTATCTATGTCAGTTATTTTTCCACTTGTATATGTTTGAACTTTTCTTGTTCCAAGTTTCCAAGTATATGTTCCAGTTATTTCATTACCATTTTGAGATAATTCTAATGTTAATTCAGTTTCTCCATCTTCACCTTTCCATACACCACCATTAAGGTTCCAATTTTTTGTAAGTTCTTTTTCTTCTTTTGTAGAATATTCCCAATTATTTAAACTATTAAATTTGAATATTAAATCAAATTTTTCATTAAGTTTAAGTATACCATTATCTAACTCACGAGAATATGAAATTGTATCAGTTCCATTTTCCAAATCAGTTTTTCTGTCAAGTAATGTTAATTTAGCGTCTTTTTCTTCTTCTTTTATATATTGGCTAATGATTTCTTCACTTACTCCATTTTTAGGTGTTATTTTTATTTCATAATCAACATTTGATAAAATAATTGCCTTATAAATAAATTTGTCGTCTTGTTTAGAAATATCTTTAACTTCTTTACTATCAATAGTTACTTTTGAATCAACAAATGTTTCTATTGTTTTAGTTTCATATATTCCATCTAATATAATTTTATTTGTTTTTTTATCAACATCTATATTTTTAGTACTATCGCCGTTTATAGTTAATTTATATGTTATTTTTTCGTCTGTCTCATTTGCTTTTGAATATTCACAACTTGTTATATTACTTTCTTTTGACATATTTTCAAAATATATTTGTTTTTCTTTCTCTATTTTATCTTTTGTGATAAATTCGCTATCAGGAATATAAGCAATATCAATAATATCTCCATAAGTTCCCTTAACTATGCTATCACAATATTTCTTTATGTTTTTTTCTGGACTATTTCCTAAATTAACTATTAGTATTATTGCAATAATTACAATAAATAATAGAATAGCACTACCAATCAATAGTTTCTTATTTCTTAATAATTCTTTCATTTTTAAATTCCCCCTTTAAATTTGTTTTATTATATTACATTATTCGACAAAATACTACCTTTTTTTTTAAATTTATTCTCTAATATTGTGTTCTCTACAAAATGTTTCCTTTAAATATCTTGCTTGTTCATTAGTTAATCTATTGTTAATAACTGCTAGATTAAGTAAAGACTTTATATTTTCCCATTTCATAGTTTTACATTTTCCTTTTGCTGTAAGTTCTACATATTCTAATATTTCTTCAAATATATAATATGGTATATTAAAATCTTTGTTTATTTCTTCCATAAAATTATTCCTTTTTCAAATTTACAAAAATATTATCACAAATTCATTTAAAAATCAATACTTTTTAACATAAATGTAAACAATAAAGTTACGGCATTATTTTTATTTTTAGTTTAAAATGTGGATATAAGGAGTTTATATATGAAAAGGGTCTATTTTAGTAAAAACATATATAATATAATTAGAAATAATGTAAAGAAATATCGAAAACAAAAAGGCTTAACATCTTCTGACATTGCAACAGCAATAGGTGTTACTGATGAATATATGAGAAGATTAGAAAGTGAAAAAGCAAATTGTGGCTTCTCTTTTGAAACACTTTACAAAATATCTGTTGCATTAGATGTTACTATTGATATGCTAATAAAGAAATAGGAACGATTAAGAATTTAAAAATTATCTTAATCGTTTTTTTTATCAAATATGCAAGATTATAATATCATATCAAGGCTCTTTACAAAAATTTTTATAAAGTAGTAAATTAGTAGTAAATTTACTACCGAATCATTTATCTATGCCTTAAAATAAGGCTTTTGGGGTTATTTATACTTTTTTAATATAAAAAAGTCAATTCTTTTAGACTCTAAACTAATTTTTATAGAAAAAGAACTCTATCTTTTCACTTAGAGTTCTATTCTTTTCATAAATTTATCTTTTACTAATTCTTTTAGTAAAGCATTTTCCTTCTTTTCTAGCTTTGGATCTTTCTGTAAAATTTTTATAGCTGCACTTTGAACCATTTTTAGAATTGGCATATCTTCAAATAAATTTGCAATCTTAAATTCTGGCAAACCATGTTGCATCGTTCCAAAGAAATCTCCTGATCCTCTTAATTCTAGGTCTTTCTCAGATATGACAAATCCGTCATTGGTTTCACACATGATTTTCATTCTTTCTCGAACATTTTCTCCTCTTGCTTCATATTTCAAAATACAAAAAGATTGATATTCTCCTCTTCCTACTCTTCCTCTTAATTGATGTAAAGCAGCTAAACCAAATCTTTCTGCATTTTCTATAACCATGATATTGGCATTAGGGACATCCACGCCAACTTCAATAACCGTAGTAGAGATCAAGACATCTATTTCCCCTTCTTTAAATCTTTGCATAATATCATCTTTTTCTTTTGGTCTCATTTTTCCATGGATATATTCTACTTTGTATTGTGGAAAAATTTCTTTTTGATAAGTTTCATATAATTCTTCTACTGATTTTAAATCTAATTCTTCATTTTCTTCTACCAAAGGGCACACAATATATGCTTGACGACCCTCTTGTATCTGTTTTTCGATAAAAGCATTTACTCTTTGTGTCATTTTTTTATTCACAGCAAATGTTTCTACTTTTTTTCGATTTGGTGGTAATTCATCAATAATCGAAATATCCAAATCTCCATATAAAATTAGAGCCAAAGTTCTTGGTATCGGAGTTGCTGTCATAACCAATACATCTGGATTTTT
>CANQFO010000030.1 GCA_947599755.1 uncultured Bacilli bacterium | reverse complement strand
TTTACCCCCCCCCCCCCAAGGTTTTGTCAATCATACATTTGTTCGTTTTTGTTTTTATGCTTTGCACTGGTAAACTTAAAGTAAACAATGAGAGGGGTATGCAGACAATTGATTATTTGATTTATACAATTATATTGAAATAAAGAAAGGATTGTTACCTGTACATTATGGTTACAATCCTTAACTAATTAAACTGTCCAACTTTTGGGGTTTAGTTCAAATTTTTTCCGTAATATTTTTAATTCATTAAATATTTTACTGTACGAATCATTTGCGCAGTATAACTCATTTCGTTATCGTACCATGCAACTACTTTTACTAGTTGTTCTCCATTTACTTCTAAAATGTTTGTGGATAATCCATCTACTAAACTTCCGCAACGTCTTCCAATTACATCACTAGATACAATTGGATCATCTGTGTATTGTAGGGTTTCGTTTTGTGCATTTTTTAATACTTGATTAATTTCTTCAATGGTTGTATTTTTTTCTAATTCTAATACTAAATCTATGACTGATCCTGTTGGGACTGGTACTCTCATTGCCACTCCTTCTAACTTTCCTTCTAATTTTGGACATACTTTTCCAATTGCGGATGCTGCTCCTGTTGATGCTGGTACAATATTAGCTGCACATGCTCTTCCTCTTCGTTCTTTTATTCCTTTTTTATGAGGAACATCTAATGTTGCTTGATCATTTGTATAGGCATGAACTGTTGTCATATATCCTTTTTTTATTCCAAATTCTTTATCTAATACATCAACTACTGGTGCTAAGCAGTTTGTTGTACAACTTGCAGCGGAAATAATTTTTTCCTCTCCTGTTAAAATATTATGATTAACATTATAAACTACTGTTTTTACGTTTCCTTTAGCTGGTGCAGAAATGATTACTTTTTTTGCTCCTGCTTCTATATGAGCCATTGCTTTTTCTTCTGAGGTAAATAATCCTGTACATTCCAATACTACATCTATTCCTAATTCTTTCCATGGTAAATCTTTTGGATCTTTTTCTGCATATACTTTTATTTTTTTATTTCCTATAATAATTTTATCTTCTTCATGAGTAATTTCATCAATTCTATAATTTCTGTGATTCGTATCATATTTTAATAAATATGCTAATTGTTCTGCATCGGTTAGATCGTTAATTGCGACTACTTCAAAATCATTATCTTCCTCCATTAAACGAAATGCTAATCTGCCAATTCTTCCGAATCCATTAATTGCTACTTTAATCATTTTTATCCTCCTCTTTTATTTTCATTATATATTTTTTCTTTTTTTGTTTCAATATATTCATATTTTTTTGACATTATTTGTCAGTTTTTCTTATAAAAAATATCCACAGAATTTGTGGATATTTTTAATCACTGAAATAGCTTTTTCCGATAAATTCTCTTAATATAGAATCTTCTGGAATTGAATCTGCTGGTATTGGTAAGAATAACCGTAAAAAATTAATTAGTCTTTTTGCTTCTTCATAATATGGAGAATCGTTTGATACCGAATACAGTAATGGTTCTACATAAGTTTTTAATACTCCTATTTCATATATCAATGCAGAATTTACTGTATAATCTGCCTCATCTTGGAATGGGAAAATGTATTTTTCTTCTCCTCTTCTTACACTAGGCCATGTTTTTAATGTATGTTCTACACTATATCCTCTTGTTCTATTATCTCTAATAATTCTTCTTAATAGACGATTGTCTGTTGTGGATATGCGATTATGATCATCCATATTGATTTCTGTTAATGCGGATATATATATTTTATATTTTTTATTTCTGTCAATATTTGTTAATATTTTTTTATCTAAGGCATGAATTCCTTCAATAATTAAAATATCTTTTTCTTCTACTTGTAATTTTCTTTTATATTCTTTTTCTCCTAAAGCAAAATTAAATGTTGGTATGGTTACTATTTCTCCTTTTAATAAACTAGCTATTTGTTTATCAAATAATTTTAAATCTAGTGCTTCTAAGCATTCGTAATCTGGTTTCCCATATTCATCTAATGGGGTTTGTTTTCTTTCTACAAAATAGTCATCCATGGATATTACTTTTGGAGTTAAGCCAAAGCTTTGTAAGTCCATACATAATTTTTTTGAAGTTGTGGTTTTTCCTGATGATGATGGTCCAGCAATTAGAACTATTTTTACTTTATCTTTTCTATTATTGATTTCTTTTGCTAATTCTAATAAACGGTTATTTTGAAGTGTTTCATCAATTTTGATTAAATCATTAATTTTTCCTGTCGATACTAATTGGTTTAAATCTACAGAATTTTGAATATGCATAATTTTTGCCCATGAACGATATTCTTTAAATACTTCAAACATATTTGGATGGTGTTCATATTCTTTGATTTTATCTTGAATATATATTGTTGGAAATCTAAGGATAAACCCACTATCATTTATATATGTTATATCAAATGCTTTCATTTTATTCGTTGAAGGAGGCATTAAATTATAAAAATAATTATACATATTTCCTAAGCGATATAGAGTAATATAATTATCTGTATTATATTTCATTACACCTGCTTTTGTATTATCGTTAATACTTTCAAAATATTTAATTGCTTCTAGTCGATCAATTGTTACTTTTGTTATAGGCATATCTGCTTCAATTATGGAGTTCATTTTATCTTTTATTGTGTTAAGTTTTACTTCTGTTAAACGAAATGTTGTTTCTATATATAATCCTTTATCTAATGAATGTTGTATAATTACATTTTCTTTTTGACCATATAATGTTTTTATGGCATAAACTAAAATATAGCTTAATCCACTGATATGGCATTGATTACCTTCTTTACTGGTTAAATCTAAAAATTCGATTTCTGCATTTTCTTTTACTGGTTCATTTAATTCTTGTAATCGATTGTTTACTTTTGCTAAAATAATTGGATATTTATATTCCTTTTGAAATTCTTTGGCAATTTCTTGTAATGTTACTCCTTTACTTAATTGATACTTTTTATTTTGAATGGTTACTTCAATTGTTTCTAACATTTTACCACCTCTTTTTATCTTTAATTTATTGTATCATATTTTGTCATATTCTCCTATGAATATTTTTCTTTTTTTTAAATTATACTATGTATAGGTGATAAATATGAATTTGGTTCCTGTTGTTGTGGATAAAGAGTTGGATGGAGAAAGAAGTTATGATATTTTTTCTCGATTGTTGAAAGAGAGAATTATTTTTATTAGTGGGGAAATTACGGATAATACTGCCAATAGTGTAATTGCGGAACTTTTATATCTTGATTCTATCAATCATGAGGATATTTCTATTTATATTAATTCTCCTGGAGGATCTGTTTCTGCTGGGATGGCTATTTATGATACGATGAATTTTGTTCAAAGTGATGTTTGTACTATTTGTTTAGGTATAGCGGCTAGTATGGGAGCTTTTTTACTTTCTAGTGGAAAAAAGGGAAAACGTTCTATTTTACCAAATGCAGATGTAATGATTCATCAACCTTTGGGTGGTGCACAGGGACAAGCAACTGATATTAAGATTGCAT
Source organism: uncultured Bacilli bacterium (assembly GCA_947599755.1). Taxonomy (GTDB): domain Bacteria; phylum Bacillota_I; class Bacilli_A; order RF39; family UBA660; genus CANQFO01. Next base: position 8,936 of record CANQFO010000030.1, on the reverse strand, counting down.
CGGATCGAATTGTTAATTTGCGTTCTCGTTTAAATCGAATTCTTGCTCGCAATACTAAACAGTCTTTGAGAAAAATCGAAAAAGATACTGAACGGGATAATTATTTGACTGCTAAAGAGGCTTTAGAGTATGGATTGGTTGATCAAATTATTGAATCTTGATCCTTTTCAGCAAAAATTCTTAGTTTTTTCTAAGAATTTTTATTTTTTAATCGTTCTGCTAATTCTTTTATTTTTCTTAATCTATGATTTAATCCTGATTTGGTAATCTTTTTTCCTGTTTCATAGGAGATAATTTCTGCTAATTCTTTTAGGGATGTTTCTGGATATTTTTTTCGATATTCTAGGGTTTCTTTGGTTTTTTCATCTAATAATTCTATACTTGATGTTTCTTCTATTATTTTTATTTGATTTAGTTGATTCGTTGCGGTTTGAATCACTTTATCCATATTTGCTTGTTCACAGTTATTCAATCTATTTGTTTGATTTTTTTGTTCTCGATATACTCTTTCATTTTCAAAATATAATACTGCTTTTACGGCTCCTAGTATTTTTATATAATCACTAATTTTTTCAGCTTCTTTGATGTATATCATATATCCTTTGTCGCGATTTAAAATTTTTGCATTTAAATCAAATATATTTAATAATTTTTGAATGAAAACTGCTTCTTGAGGTTGATCGATAAAAAGCTCCATATGATATCTTGATGTTTTTGGATCATTAATACTTCCTGTTGCTAAAAAAACACCTCTTAAGTAAGCTCTTATTTCTTCATTTGCTCCTACAATATATGTAGGTATTACTTCTTTGTAGTTTAATTTTTCATCATAATATCCTATATCTTGAAGAATGAAATTTTTCTTTTCTTTGATCCTTAATTCATATAATTGTTTTTTACTGAAATTCAAGGTATCTTTTTTTTCTTCTTCTACTTTTACTTCATAAAGTATTTCTAAAAAATTTTTTAATCTTTTTACTGTAATTGGATTTTCTGTTGAAAGAATTAAATCTTGTTCTTTTTGTATTCCATTATTTCTTATAAATCCTGATAATTCTGCAATCATTTCTGGTTTTGTGTTATTTATTTCTGATATTTCTTCTTTTATTTTTACTGTATATGACATTTTATCGCCTCATTAAATAAGAAAATATTATATTACTTAATTTTAAACTATTATGTCTTAGTACGTTGTCTTCTACAATAATTAAGTCTTCTTCAATTAATTCTACTCCTATTTTTTCTATATTTTCATAGTCAATTGGAATGGGAGATTTATGTTCTTCGGTTTCATATTTTTTCGCAATTTTTTCATCTATTTTGGTATTTCCGGCAATTACTACAGAAATTTTTTTGTGATCTAGATATTTGTTTAATAATTTTACGTGATCACTTACAGTAAAATTATCGGTTTCTCCTGGTTGGGTTACTGCATTGCATAAATACATGATTGGCGCTTTACTTTTTTCTATTGCTTTTTTGGTTTGTTTACAAATAATATTTGGTAAAATACTTGTATATAGGCTACCCATACTAAATATGATTAAATCAGCTTCTTCTATGGCATTTATTACTTCTTTTAATACTTTTGGTTCTTCCTTATAATAGATTTTTTGAAACTCACGGTGTGCTTTGGTAATTTGCTCTTCTCCTTCTATAATATTTCCTTCTATATCTAGTCCCATAAGAGTTAAATTGGAATCTTCTGATATGGGTAATACTTTGTGTCTTACTTCTAATAATTTGCTTAAACAAGCGATGGATTCTTTTAGGGAACCTGTAATGTCTAACATTGCGGTTAAAATTAAATTTCCTACTGCATGGCCATCTAGATCACTTGATGTATTGAAACGATATTCCATTAATTTTTTGATTGGGTCTTCTGTTTCTGAAAGAGAAGTAATTACTTTTCTAATATCTCCTACTGCTGGAGTATGAAATTCTTCTCTTAATTTTCCTGTTGATTTTCCATTATCTGATACTGTAATTACTGCGGTAATATCTACTGGAAATTTTTTTAATCCTTTTAGAAGATAGGAAAGTCCTGTTCCTCCTCCTAATATTGTTATCTTTTTATTCATTATTATCCTCTATTCTTAAAATATACTACTGCCTCTTTTTGTATTCTTTTTTCTTTTCCTTGATATAAATTTTCTTCTTTTCCTTTGTCTTTTCTTAAATAATAAGTAAATACTATTATCCCACTAATGATAAAAATAATTGAGATAATTTGAGCAATTTTGAATGGTCCTAACATTAAGGAATCTGCTCTCATTCTTTCAATTAAAAATCGAATGATTCCATACCAAATTAAATAAAATCCTGTTAATTGTCCTGTTTTTAAGTATTTGTATTTTCTGATTATTAGCATAGCAATAAATCCAAATAGACACCAAACGGATTCATAGAAAAATGTTGGTTGTCTATACTCTCCTAAAATATACATTCCTTTGATTACAAATTCTGGTATTTTTTCTTGGTGAAGTGTTGCATAGGTTGTTATGTTTCCATAGGCTTCACTATTGAAAAAATTTCCCCAACGTCCTATTGCTTGTCCAATTATTAATCCTACTACAATAATATCTAGCATTTTTAAGGTATTTACGTTGTGTTTTTTGCAGTATATGATTATAAATGCTAAGGCGATTAGTATTCCTCCATGAATGGCTAATCCTCCGTTCCATATTTGTAATATTTCTATTGGATTTTTTAGATAGTAATTTAGATTAAACAGTACATAGTATAGTCTTGCTCCAATTATTCCTAGTATTAGAGAATTAAATGTTAGATTGATTAAAAATTCTTCTTCTATTTCTCTTTTTTTACTTTCCATATAGATTACTATGCAAGCGGTTAATCCACCTAAAAAAATAAATATGGAATACCAATAGATTTGAAAAAATCCTAAGTCTAATGCTACTCTATCCATTTCTTTTTACCCTCTTTATTATTTTTTTTATGATTTCTTCCATAATAAAGTTCATCATTGATAGTAATATTGCAACAAAGAGTGCTATATAGATATTTTTTAATTGAAAATGACTTCTCATTATCCAATCTACTAGTTTTAAAATAAAAACATTAATACAGGGATAAAATAATCCTAGGGTAATTCCTGTTATGGGAATTGTTAATGTTACTAAGATTGGTTTAATTGTTTTATTTAATAAATAAATAATTAAAACAATTATTATGGAATAAAAAATTAGATGGTCACTGTCGATGTAGATACTTTTGAAAAAACTGGTAACAAAAAGAAATACTAGGGTATATCCCAGCATATAAATTAACCATTCCAGTATTCGATTGATTCGAATTTTTTCTTTTTCTTTTATTACTATTTTCATTTTTCACCTCTAAAGTACTTTTTGTAAGAATTGTCCTGTGTAGGATTCTTTTACTTTGCTCACTTCTTCTGGTGTTCCTGTTGCGACTACACTTCCTCCTCCATCTCCACCTTCTGGTCCTAAATCAATAATATAATCTGCTACTTTAATGACATCTAAGTTATGTTCAATTACTACTACTGTATCATTATTATCTACTATTTTTTGTAAAATTGCAAGTAATCGTTTGATATCATCTGTATGTAGACCAGTTGTTGGTTCATCTAGAACAAATAGGGTTTTTCCTGTTGCTTTTTTTTGTAATTCTTTTGCTAGTTTTACTCTTTCTGCTTCTCCTCCTGATAAGGTAGGAGCACTTTGTCCTAATTTAATATATCCTAATCCTACATCTTCTAATACTTGTAATTTATGTTTTATTTTCGGAACATTATCAAAGAATTCTAAGGCTTCTGTTACTCTCATATCTAGTACTTCGGCTATGTTTTTTCCTTTATATTTTATGTTTAATGTTTCTCTGTTATACCTGGTTCCATGACATACTTCGCAAGGAACGTATACATCTGGTAGGAAATGCATTTCGATTTTTTTGACTCCATCTCCACGACAGGCTTCGCATCTTCCTCCTTTGACATTAAATGAGAAACGATTTTTTTCGAAACCATACATTTTGGCTTCTTTGGTAGTTGTAAATAGTGTTCTTATATCATCAAAGACACTTGTGTAGGTTGCTGGATTAGAACGTGGTGTTCTTCCAATTGGGTTTTGAGAAATTGCGACGATTTTATCTAAATTTTCTATTCCTAATATTTTTTTGAATTTTCCTGGTTTTTCTTTTGACTTGTATAGTTTAGAAGATATTTCTTTGCAAAGAATTTCATTGATTAGACTACTTTTTCCACTTCCGGATACTCCAGTTATACAAGTGAAGGTTCCTAGTGGGATATCTACATCAATATTTTTTAAATTATGTTCACAAGCTCCTTTAATTTTTAGAAATTTTTTATTGCCTTTTCTTCTTGTTTTTGGTATTTCAATCTTTTTTTTGCCACTTAAATAAGCTCCAGTAATGCTGTTTTCATTATTCATGACTTCTTGAGGGGTTCCTTTGGCAACTACTTGTCCTCCTTTATCTCCTGCTCCTGGTCCAATATCAACTAAATAGTCACAGGCTAGCATTGTGTCACTATCGTGTTCTACTACTATTAATGTGTTTCCTAGATCTCTCATTTCTAGCATGGATTTGATTAATTTTTCATTGTCTCTTTGATGAAGTCCTATACTTGGTTCATCTAATACATATAACACTCCGGTTAAATGGGATCCTATTTGGGTTGCTAACCTAATTCTTTGTGCTTCTCCTCCTGATAGGGTACCTGCACTTCTACTTAGTGTTAGATATTCTAGTCCTACATTGGATAAAAAAGTTAATCTTTCATTAATTTCTTTTAATACTAAATTGGCAATTTGTTTTTGTTCTTCTGTTAATTTTAATGTTTGATATGATTTTAATAATTCTTTGATGCTCATGCAGGTTACTTCGTAGATGTTTTTTCCGTCTATTTTTACGGCTAATACTTCTTCTTTTAATCTTGCTCCATGGCATGTATCGCATTCATATTCTACCATGTAATTTTCTAACCATTCTCTAATCCAGGTAGAACTTGTTTCCATATATCTTCGTTCTAAGTTATCGATGATTCCTTCATAATAATCTGTAGAATTCATTATATTTCCACCTTTTGTAACGTAATTAAATTTGATTAATTCATCTGAACCATGGAGGATAATTTGTTGGTGCTTTTTGGTTAATTTTCCAAATGGTTTGTTCATATCAATTTTGTAGTGTTTGCAAGTGCATTCTAGTTTTTTATAATAAATTCCTTCTTGATCATCACTTAATGTTTTTATGCATCCTTCATTGATGCTAAGGGTTTTATCAGGAATGACTAAATCTTCATCAATTTGTAATTTTACTCCTAATCCTTTACAATCTGGACAGGCTCCGTAAGGGGCATTAAAACTGAATATTCTTGGTTCTAATTCTGGTAGAGAAAATTCGCAATAGGGACAGGCGAATTGTTCTGAGAATGTTATTTCTTTTTTGTTTTCTCCTAGTATTTGAACGATTACTTTTCCACCTGAAAGTTTTGTTGCGGCTTCTATGGCTTCGAATAATCTACTTCTTGATTCTTCTTTTAAAACAATTCTATCTATTACTACTTCTATTGTATCTTTTTTGTTTTTTTCTAAAGTAATTTCTTCGCTTAAATCTAGCATTTCTCCGTTTACTCTTACTCTTACATATCCATCTTTTCTTAATTTTTCTAGTGTGTCTTTATGGGTACCTTTTTCTCCTTTTACTACTGGAGATAGAATAATTATTTTGGTACCTTCTTCATATTCTAGAATTTTGTTGGTCATTTCTTCTACGCTTTGTGATGTTATTGGAATATGGTGATTTGGGCAGTAGGGAACTCCACATCTTGCAAATAAAAGTCTTAAGTAATCATAAATTTCTGTTACGGTTCCTACTGTTGATCTAGGATTATTAGAAGTTGTTTTTTGATCGATACTAATGGCTGGGGATAATCCTTCAATGCTATCTACTTCTGGTTTTTCTGATCCTCCTAGGAATTGTCTGGCATAAGCAGAGAGACTTTCTACATAGCGTCTTTGTCCTTCTGCATATATTGTGTCAAAGGCAAGGGAACTTTTTCCACTACCTGATAATCCTGTCATGACAATTAATTTATTTTTTGGTAGTTCTAGGTCTATGTTTTTTAAATTATTTTCTCTAGCGCCTTTAATTATTATTTTGTCCATTTACTGCATCCCTTTCTTTTTCTTTTGATGATGAAATGGTATAAATACCTAGGACATATTATAACACTATCTTTAAAAAATTACTATTGAAATGGGATTACATTTTATTTTTTCAATAAAAAACATTGATTATATCTTTCAATGTTTTCTTTATTATTTGTTTATGATACTTCCTAAATCATAGAAACTACCATCTTTTTTAGCGGCTATGGTTGTTTTCCAACCAACTTGTGCTGAGGCATCTGCTGTATATAATTTTATAATGTCTGTTACTTGATTTATCATTCCTGCTGTTGCGAAGTGTTGTCCAGTAATTCTTCCATCTGTTCCATAATCGTATGTATAATTCGTTTCATAATAGGAATTATTTTGACCATCAATTTTTCTTATAAACATTGGAGTATATTCTACTGTTCCGTCTTCCATTAAATAAAATAGTGTAATTCCCATGGCATCTTGTCCTAAATCACCAATAAAGGTAGATTTGATTGATTTAGAAAATCCAGTTATTTGATAATTTTCTATTTCACTTGCATATGCTGTAGCACCACTTAATGGACCAAATATTTGCCAATTAATACTAAGATTTATTGATTTTTGATCGGAATTAATTTGCATTGATAAACCATAATTTCCTTCCGTTTCTTGAGGATTTGTGTAGGTTGCTGTACTATTATTTAGGCATTTTGATAAATTTAATGGTTTTTCTACTTCCTCAGTATTCTCATTTGTTGGTTTTTCTTCTTCTGTTTTTTGTGCTTCAGATGTTTTTTGATTATTGGATAAAATTCCTTTATCATAGGCAATATATCCTGCCATTCCTAAAATTACTATAATTAAAATGATAATTAAAATAATCAATCCTTTGTTTCCTTTTGGTTTTTTTTGATTGAAAGATTGTTCTGGTGGTATTTGAGTTGTTTCTGAATTATTCATATACTTCCTCCTATGATATTAGGATATCATATATTTTTTTCTGTTGAAGAATTTTTAGAAAATTTTTTTCTATTTTACTTTTCATTTACATTTTTGTTTTTGTTTTTTCCACAATTTTTGGGGATTTTATTTTGTTTTCATTTCAAATAAAATATCTCTTAATTCCATTGCTCGTTCAAAGTCTAAATTTTTGGCTGCTTCTCTCATTTCTTCTTCTATTGTTTCTATTGTTTGTGCAAGTTCTTTTTTCGTTGGTTTCTTGTTCTTTGTGGATTGTTTTTCTGTTGATGTGTTACTGATTACTTCTCGAATTTCTTTTTGAATCGTTTTTGGGATGATTCCATTTTTTTCATTGTATTGTTCTTGAATTTTTCTTCTTCTTTTTGTTTCTTCTATTGCTTGATGCATGGAATCTGTGATTTTGTCTCCATACATAATTACGTGGCCATTTGCATTTCTAGCACATCGTCCTACTGTTTGAATTAGACTTCTGGTACTTCTTAAAAATCCTTCTTTATCTGCATCTAGTATTGCAATTAATGATACTTCGGGAATATCTATTCCTTCTCTTAAGAGGTTAATTCCTACTACAACATCATATTTTCCGATTCGTAAATCATGAATAATTTGTAGTCTTTCTAGGGTTTTTATTTCTGAATGAAGGTAGGCTACTTTTATATCTAATTCTTTCAAATAATTGGTTAATTCTTCTGACATTCTAATGGTTAGGGTTGTTACTAGTACTCTTTCGTTTTTTTCTATTCTTTCTTTTATTTCTCCTACTAAATCATCGATTTGTCCTTCTGTTTTTCTTACTTCAATGGTTGGATCTAATAATCCTGTTGGACGAATAATTTGTTCAATATATTTTCCTTTCGTATATCCTAATTCTATTTCTCCTGGTGTTGCAGATACATAAATTGCTTGATTGATCTTTTTTTCAAATTCTTCATATTTTAATGGTCTGTTGTCTAAGGCACTGGGTAATCTAAATCCATATTCTACTAAATTCATTTTTCGTGATCGATCTCCGTTATACATTCCTCTGACTTGTGGTAGTGTTACATGTGATTCGTCTACAACGAGTAAATAATCTTCCGGAAAGAAATCCATTAGGGTTGTTGGGGTTTGTCCTTTTTTTCTTCCTGCCATTGGCGCGGAATAATTTTCTATTCCTGAACAAAAACCTGTTTCTTGTAGCATTTCTATATCATAGTTTGTTCGTTGTTCTAGTCGTTCTGCTGCGACTAATTTGTTTTCTTTTTTTAATTCTTCTAGTCGTTCTTTTAATTCTTCCTTAATCCTTACAATCGCTTTTTGTAATTTTTCATCACTTACAACAAAGTGACTTGCGGGGAAGATACTTACATTTTTGATATTGTTGGTAATGACTCCTGTTAGGGTATCAATTTCACTGATTCGATCAATTTCTTCATCAAAAAATTCTATACGATATCCTGTTGTATTTTGATTTGCTGGAATAATTTCTAATACATCTCCTCGAACACGAAATGTTCCACGTTTAAAATCTAGATCATTTCTTTCATAAAGCATTTCTACTAGTTTTTTTAATACTTGATTTCTTTCGATTTTATCTCCAATGCTTAGTGTTAACATTTTATTTTTATATTCTTCTACTTCTCCTATACCATAAATACAGGAAACACTGGCTACAACGATTACATCTCTTCTTGATAATAAAGCGGATGTTGCTGCATGGCGAAGTTCATCGATTTCATCATTTATTGAGGAGTCTTTTTCAATATAAGTATCTGTTGATGGTACATATGCTTCTGGTTGATAATAATCATAGTATGATACAAAATATTC
>CANQFO010000029.1 GCA_947599755.1 uncultured Bacilli bacterium | reverse complement strand
GATATAGCTAACTCATCCAACCCATCCAAATAACGAATTGTATTTTGAATAAGCCATGGATTTCCAAGCACAGCCCTTCCTATCATTACCGCATCACATGAAGTCTCCAAAAGCATTCTTTTCGCATCCATTGGAGTCCTGATATCCCCATTTCCAATAACAGGAATACACACATTTTGTTTAACTTGCTTAATAATAGACCAATCAGCCTTACCAGAATACCCTTGACTACGAGTTCTAGGATGAATACAAATTGCACTAGCACCTGCCTTTTCAACTATTTTTGCAACTTCCACGGCATTAATAGTATTCTCATCCCACCCACTTCTAATTTTAACAGTAACTGGAATAGGTACCGATAAAACAACTGCCCTAACAATTTCATAAATTTTTTTAGGAGATTTTAAAAGCGCTGCGCCTGCCTGAGCTCGAAGAGCAACTTTTGGAACAGGACATCCCATATTAATATCAATAATATCAGGTTTCATTTTTTCATAAATATACTTTGCAGCAGCAACAAAAGATTCCTTATCACTACCAAAAATTTGCTGTGAAATTGGTCTTTCTTTCTCATCCATACAAAGCATATCAAGTGTCTTTTGATTTTGATAAGTAATCGCCTTATCACTTACCATTTCTGCATAAACTAACCCACATCCCATTTCTTTACAAATCAATCGAAAAGCAGAATTACAAATTCCAGCCATAGGTGCCAAAACAACTTGATTTTTGATTTTTACATTTCCTATACTCCATTCCATAAAATCACCCTCATAAAGCAAACATAGTATACTATAAAATCACACTTTTTTCAAATAAAAAGAAGTCATTACTCCTCCTTACTTTTTTGCTCCAATAAATCGCGAATCTCTTCTAATAAGATAACCTCTTCACTCCTATTTTCTTGTACATCTTTTGGTTCCTCTTTTTTCTTAAATTTCTCAAATAATTTAATCATCAAAAAAATAGAAAAAGAAATAATTAAAAAATCAATAATCGTTTGAAGAAAAACCCCATAAGTAACAGATGCTTCTCCAACCTGAATACTTAAATTACTAAAATTCAATCCACCTAATACAATACCTAATAATGGCATTAAAATATCATTCACCAAACTAGAAACAATTTTTCCAAAAGCACCACCAACAATAACACCAACCGCCATATCAACCACATTTCCTCGAGAAATAAATGTCTTAAATTCAGACATTTCCCTTTCTATAGTTTCTAAACCCCTCTTCTTATTTTTTACCATATACTACAACTCCCTATAAATTATAAAACAATTATACCATCATTTTTCAAAAAAACACGAAAAAATCAAAATCAACCAATAAGAATACTAAAAAAAGAATTAAACATCTAATTCTCTTAATAATTCAGCCTTACTCATCTTAGAATAATTCTTAATTCCTTTTTCTTTAGCAATCTCACGCAATTTAGTAATAGACATTGCTTCTAAATTATTTTCATCTTCTTCATCCGGCATTTTACCATGCTCAACTAAATATTCAATTTGCTCTTTTGTCAAAGTCTCATACTCTAATAAAGTATCAGCAATCAATTTTAATAAATCACGATTTTTCTTAATAATTTCCGTAGCCTTTTGATGACAATCATTAATAATCTTTCTCATTTCCATATCAATTTCATTAGCAACTTCATTAGAAAAATGCTGACTCTTATTATAATCTCTTCCTAAGAAAACACTACCCTCCTGTTGTTCAAATTGAAGAGGGCCTAAATCACTCATACCATATTCAGTAACCATTGCTCGAGCAATTTTAGTTGCCTTTTCAAAATCATTATGAGCACCAGTAGTAATTTCTCCAAAAACAACTTCCTCAGCCGTTCTACCACCCAACAAACCAGTAATCTCTTCAAGCAAATCTGTTTTAGTAGAACATAATTTTTCCTCACTTGGAACCATCATATTATAACCACCAGCAGAGCCTCTTGGAATAATCGTAACTTTTTGAACATCATTAGCATGAGATAATTTCAAACCAATAACCGCATGACCTGCTTCATGATAAGCAACCAATTTCCGATCATTTTCACTATATTTATGAGAAACTTTAGCAGGACCCATTAAAACACGATCCGTTGCCTCATCAATTTCACTCATAGATATCTTATCCTTATTCCTACGAACAGCAAGAAGCGCAGCTTCATTTAATAAATTTTCAAGATCAGCACCACTAAAACCAGGAGTTCTTTTCGCTAAATTAGTAAGTGTAATTCCATCAGAAAGAACTTTATTTTTAGCATGAACAGCTAAAATTTCCTCACGCCCTTTAACATCCGGCAAATTAACCGTTACCTGACGATCAAAACGACCAGGTCGAAGTAATGCAGGATCTAAAACATCAGGTCGATTAGTAGCAGCAATAATAATAATTCCTTCATTCGCACCAAATCCATCCATCTCAGTAAGCAACTGATTTAAAGTCTGCTCTCTCTCATCATGTCCACCACCTAAACCAGTTCCTCTTTGACGACCAACAGCATCAATTTCATCAATAAAAATTAAACAAGGCGCATTTCTTTTGGCTTGCTGAAACATATCTCGAACACGACTAGCACCAACACCAACAAATAACTCTACAAAATCAGAACCACTAATAAAATAAAATGGTACATTAGCCTCACCTGCAACTGCTTTAGCAAGCAACGTTTTTCCTGTTCCTGGAGGACCAAATAATAAAACACCCTTAGGAATACGAGCACCTAGCTTTTGAAACTTTTTAGGATTTTTCAAAAAGTCAATTAACTCTTTAACTTCTTCCTTCTCTTCTTTTAATCCAGCAACGTCTTTAAATGTAACTTTATTATTATCACTATTTAATTTAGCTCTACTCTTACCAAAATCTAAAGAACTCTTATTACCAGCCATCTGTCTACTAAAAAACCAAAAAGCAATTCCTAAAAGTAAAACAATTGGTAAAACATTAACAAGAATAAGTAAAAAAGAAGAAGAATCTGGATCAGGCTTCGTAGTCAATTTAAAATCATAAACATCATTAGCCTCTACTATCTTTCGCATAACTTCTTCGCTAAATGGCAATCTAGCAAAAAAAGATTCATTTTCTTTATATCCTTTCAATTTACCAGTAGCTTCATAAGTATAAGCATTACCACGAGTAACTAACTCAATTTCTTTCACTTTCTCATCATCTAATGCTTGAATAAACTCATCATAAGTAAATACATGGACATCATGATTCATCACATTAAATACATAAAAAACCCCTAATATAACAAGTGCCATAAATAAATATGGTAATAATCCTTTTTTTACAGTTTTTTTATCAATACCTCTATTCACTAAATTCCCTCCTTAACTGTATTTCAGTATTATATCATAATTCTCAGACTTTTTTTTGTCAAATTTTGATTTTTTTAAACCAGGAAGCCAAATAATTTGCCCCTTTGAATCAACAACAACAGGCCACATCTCTCGATCATCCTTTTCAATCTTACAATCAATAAAAATATCCTTTATCTTTCTAGAACCAGACAATCCCTTAACCATCATCCTATCCCCGATTCTTCTTGTCCGAATAATCAAAGGAAGAAAAATCTCAGAACTATCAAGACGACAAATAAAATTACTATTACCCAAAGAATCATCAACCTTTTCAATAACATGATCATTCGGTAACACAGCATAATGATCAAATTCAATTTCATAACTAGTAATTTGTTCAATATCTCTTTTTAATTCTAGCATATTATAACTCTTATTCGCAATAACATCATTAGGTAAATTAATAAAACTATTTGCTTTTTTACTATAAATCAAATTCAAAATTAAATCAATATGTTTATGATTTAACAAAATCAAATCATCAGGATAAAATTCACTTAAAAAATAATATAAAATTTCCCGTTGCAAAAATGGATCTTCTTTCTTAAATTGATCAATCATAATAGCATCCGCCAAAACAACACGTAAAAGAGCATCATTTCTAGCCTGCTCAATAAAACGATTTGCCTCACTAAGAGTCTCGCTAAATCTTAAAAATTTATGATGAACATGACTATCTTCCTCCTTCAAAAAAGGAAGAACATACTTCCGATAACGATTTCTAGTATACTTATCCTTATCATTAGAAGAATCAACAAAATAAAAAATATTTCTCTCACGATCATACTCTTCCAATTCCTTTTTTGTATAACCAATCAAAGGTCTAACAATTTGATAAGTACCCATATTAACAATCTTTTTAAAACCACTATATCCACTCAAATTAGATCCTCGAACAATCCTCATCAAAATAGTCTCAATTAAATCATCACCATGATGAGCAGTCATCAAATAATTTGCATCATACTTTTGCACCAAAGTCTCAAAAAAATGATACCGAATATTTCGTGCCTCATTATGAAAATTATCATCCCCATATTCATCAATAGTCATCGTTTCAAAAACCAATTGATTTCTCTCACAATACTGCCCCATATAAACCGCTTCCTGATAACTATCCGGTCGTACATTATGGTTTACATGAGCAACGATTAAAGAAAGCTGATATTTTTTACGAATAGATAAAAGCATATCTAAAAGTGCCATAGAATCAGGTCCCGTAGAACAACCTACAACAATAATATCATGAGTTTTAAACGAAAAAGAATCCTCTATACAAATCATAAAAACCTCCCAAAAAACAACAGTAAAAATTATAACAAAAATCAAAAATCAAAACAAGAAAGAAAGAAAAATTTTTACTCTAAAATTTTCCTAAAAAACACAAAAAATAACGATCATCTTTTTCAAGAAAAAACTAATTTTCAGGAATTTTAAGAATAAACTCTCCCTCCTTAGAATACAAATATTTTTCTCTAGCATAACGAGCAATATAATCAGGATCTTGTAACTTAGAAGCATCTAATTGCAATTTATCCTCCTTCTCTTTTAAAGCAATAAGTTCACTTTCCAAATCTTTTTTCTCCTGATATTTATCATAAATTTCAACCCAATATTGACCAATTGTAAAAGTTGTAGCAACAATGACTAAAACAGAACTAAATCCTAAAAACAAAATTCTTCTTTTCATTTTTTTCTTCTCTCTATTCTTTAAAGCCACCATCTTCACCTACCTTATCAACATACATTATAACGCCAAAAAGTAAAAATAAACAATATAAATACAAAAAATAAGTGTCAAATAGATACTTATCTTTACAATAATAAATTTATTACCTCTTACGCATAAAAGAAGTGAAAGAATATCCAATATAAAAACCAAGTAAAATTAACAATAAAAAATAAGGATGAAGAATTGCCTCATTAATATAACGAATAATAAGAAAATATAAAAGAGACATATCAAGAACAAAAAAAAAGGTAACAATAAATTGAACAATTTTTCTTTGATAAAATAAAAAACGATAATTCAAATTAACCATAAATGCAAAGAAAATACCAAAAAAGAAAGAAAAAAGTAAAGCATGAATTTGTATTTTTAAAACCATTATTTAAATAACCGATTAAAAATACTATCTTCCTTTTCCTTCTTTGCATTCTCTTCCACATAATTAATTCCATGAACTAATCCCTTAATAGAAACATTTCCTTGCAAAGTATCCAACTTAACAAGTTCTAATCCTTCACCCTTTACAACCATAAATCCCATAATTGTTTGTAATAAAAATTGCTCACTATCAAAATTTTCAATCTTTTTTACCCCAGTAATAACTAAATTCTTTCTTTCCAACAGACTAATCCCATGATTATAACCACTAATATTATTATCCTGCTTATCCATAAAACTCAATTCCTTTCACCAAAAAATCAAATATTTTTACTTCCTAAAAAAAGATATGAAAAAAAAGAAAAATTTAGAATCAAGAATAAACATTTATTAATAATTTTTCACAAATACCCTCTTGGCCACATCTATCAATTTCAACTTCATCATATTATTTCCCTAAATATAAATACTTCACTAACCAGAAACAGAAAATAAATTACAACCATACACATTATTCCTGAAAAAAAAAGCGACTACTCGCTTTCTTCTGTTGTATCTTCTGCATTTTTATATGCATCCAAAATAGCTTCTTCAAACATTGAACGTACTTCTGGATTAATTGGATGAGCGATATCACGATAACCACCAGTAGCAGTCTTTCGGCTAGGCATTGCTATAAATAGTCCGTTGTCTCCCTCAATTATACGAATATCATGTACGGCAAAACTATCATCTAATAATACAGATGCAATTCCTTTCATACGTGAACCTTCTTTTTCAATCTTACGTACATTTACAGATGTAATTTTCATGCAAATACTCCTCCCTCATAAAGCGAAATCACTTTATAACTACATTTTATAATAATCTTCTACAAATTGCAACAATTTTAAATAGAAATTTACAAGTAAACCAAGAATTTATAAAAGAATAACATAGCTAAAAACAGAAATTACTCCAAAATCTCTAAATTATCAACCAATAAATCACTATAACTAAAAGAACGAACCTGAGAATCAGAAAGAGTAATAATAAAAATTGCCGGATACATTGCCGTAATAATTCCATCAAATTCATCTATCTGATTCCTAGTACCCCTAAACCGAAAAGAACGTTGAACACCCTGATTCTTTCGAACTAAATCCTTCATTTTCTCAATCATCATCTTGGATACCCCACATACATTGTACCATTTGTAATAATTCCACCAATCCCATCCTTTCCATATTTTGTTTTCTCTATCAGCCGAATTAAATCAATACTCTGATTTCGATCAGAAAGAGCCAAAGAACTAGCAATAATTGCCGGATCCAAAGCATGAATATTAATCCGTTTAGGACTTGATGCAAAATTAGCACCAGCCTTAATCAATTCCTCATAATTTGATTGACAAGCACCAGCAATAACAATTAACTTATCTTGACTTTTCTCATATTTTCTAGCTTGCTTAACCGCCTCAATAAAATTAACAGTATTTTGATAATTATGAATATCCTTAATATCATTTTTCTTTGAATAATAAGCATCATGACCAGTAATCACAACAATATCAGGACGAAACTCCTGTAAAAGATCACCAATTCGATTACTAATATCAACCTCAGCAATAGTAATTCCATTAGCCTTAATATTCATATCATGATAAAAATGCATACATCTTTCCAAATACTCCCCATCACCATCAATATGCAAAATCTTTCCAGGTAAGTAAAAATATTGACTACGATCAAGTTGAATATCCCGCACATTCTCATCAATGATTTTTTGATCCGCATCATGATCATCAGGAGTAGCCTTAACTAAATCACTAATATCACTATCCGCATAAAGACGTAAATCAACACCCTTCAAAATAGCAATGTTCCCCTCAAAATCAACAACTTTAAACAAAATATCATGCTGATGAGAAATTCTAGTCACATAATCACCAACTCGAAAATCCAAAACTATCATCTCCCAAAAAAATTTTATGACAAAAAAAAAGAAAATAGAATGATTTTCAATAAACACATTACTCTATCAACTCATTTGCCAACGCAACAAAAATTTCAACAGAAATCATCTCAGCCCGAACATTTATAGGTAAATGATAAAAAGAAAGAACCCTTTCTACCTTAGAAAAATCATAAGCATACAAATTATTTTTCAAAGTTTTTCTCTTAAACTGAAAACTATCACGAACAAGTTTTTCAAAAAAAGAAAAATCACGAACCATTAATTTATCCTTTTTTTCAGAAAAAGAAAGCACCACACTATCCACATTAGGCTTTGGAATAAACTGCTCCCTCGAAACAAAAAATTCTTTCTTAACATCATAAAAATACTGAAGTAAAACACTAATCGAACCATAATCTTTACACCCACAAGAACTACAAAATCGATCCCCTACTTCCTTTTGAACCATCATAACAATTTTTTTAAAATGAATTCCACTACTCATCAATTTCAAAATAATTGGTGTAGTAATATAATAAGGAACATTACTAACAAAAAACAAATTAGAATAAGAAAAAGAAGAAATATCCAAAGATAAATTAGTCTGCAAAAAATCACGAAATAAAACCAAGACATTAGAACAACCACTCAACCGTTTCCCCAACTCATCCTTCAAATCCTCATCAATTTCATAAGCAACAACAAAAGAAGCAACCTGAGATAATTCCCTAGTCATAATCGCCCCACCTGGACCAACCTCAATAACCAAAGAATCAGAACCAATACCTGCACAACGAACAATTTTTTCCACTATATATCTATCTTTCAAAAAATTTTGCCCATAACGTTTCTTAAACTGAATATTATATTTTTCCATAAAATCCCTCATTTTTCTTTAACTTTTCGAGAAGAACAAAAACAAAAACCAATCTTAATTATATCATACAAAACAATCAAAAAAGCAGGAAGAATAATAAACAAAAATGCACCATAAGATCGAGTCAAAAACTTTTGAATATATCCAAGTTTAGGAATCTTTAACACAACCCTACCATAAATTCGATCAAAAGTAACCAAAGCAGAATCAGGATTCACATTATTATCACCCTTAGTTCGATAAACATACTGACCACTTCTAGACAATTGTCGACCAACAATACGATGAGTAACCGTTAATCCTAAATGACTAGGATCACTAGAAGAAAAAGTAATCACCGTCCCAATGCCTAACTTATCTTCATCTACCCTTTGAACAACAATTGCATCCTGAACAAGAATTGTCGGCTCCATACTAGGAGAAACTATCACATACGCCCCAAATAAAGGAAACTTATCCTTTCCCGTTTTCATATTATAAAATAAATCAATAAAATAAAAAATAAAAAAAACAAACAATAAAAGAAAAAGGATTAATACAGCAAGTAAAAAAGAACGAATAACAAAAAGAAAAAAAGACTTCATTTTAATAAAATCAAACCAACGATAACTACGTTGAGAAACACTTGCCATAAAAAAACTCCCTTCTAGCATAATTATAATACCAGAAAAAAAAAAAGACTACATTTTCAATTAAGAAAATATATACTTGACACAAAAAAAAGAAAAAGAACTCAATTAAAAATCCTTTTCCAACAAATTTAAGAAGCCTTACCATGAACAACAACTTTTACCACATAATTCTGTAACACATCAGGAGTAACCATTGCCTTATCAGAAAGCCACATCCTAAGACGATAATTATCAACAGAATTCTTAGTCTTAGTCTCTTTATGAATAACCATTGAACCTTTAGGAGAGCCAATATCAGACTTCTTAGTAAGAGAAATATATTTCTTAGGACCAAAACATGAACTATAACTTCCACTATCCTCTTTCTCCAAATAAATCTGAATATTATTATCCAAAATATTAGAAGAAGAAACATCCTTAATAAGAGCAATTTCATAATCAACAGTTGAAGAATTCTTTAAATCAGTAGTAATTGTAAAATCAAAATATTGATCTGCTGCCGACAACAATCTCCCAACATCAGAAGAAATAGGAGTCGCTCCTTTCAATTCAAACTGAGGACTATCATCAGTATAAGTCATCAATACACTACCCGCATCAGAATCTTGAATAACAACACCATGAGGATGCGAAAAATAATAAACAAAAGCAAAAACCAAAATAACAATAAACAAAATACTAATCCCAATAACAAAAAACAAAACACGACGAGAAATTTTATCTTTATTACTTTCCATAATAACCTCCTACAAAGCCTTAACAAGTACCTGAACAGAAAAAGCCTGCAATTCTTTCTGCATAATATAAGTATCAGCAAGAAACATCCTCAATTGAAAAATTTGTTTACTTTCTCCCTCTATCTCACCAGAAAAAAGAACCTTTGCACCTGGATTCTTAGAAGAAACTCTCAATGAAGAATAACTAGGAAGAATATTAGTATCAAATTTCTTAAGTGGTCGATAATCATTTCCCTCAGTCAAATAAAATTTAATATAATCATCCTTAATCTCTGGAGATACACTATTCTTAATCAAATAAATTTCATATTTCACTTTTCTAGAAACCTTAGATTCAATAGTAAAATCAAAACAACGAACACTAGAATGTTCATCCAAAGTACAACTTATTGTCTTCCCTACAGAATCAGGAATAGGAACAACATTATCAATTTTAAGATAATCTTTATCTTGTAAAAACTGAACATTAAGAACATCATCTTGCTTTTTACTAAACACAGAAACAATCTGATCATGAAAAGTAAAACAAAAATAGAAAAGAATCAAAAAAATAAAAACTATAATCAAAAACGAATATACACTCTGTCTTTTAAACATTTGACTCACTATTATCACCATCTTATTAATTCAAATAAGAATATCCAACAACTTTTCCATTCTCATTTAAAGAGTACCACAAAAACTACCTCAAGTCAAATAAAGAAGTAGCATTCTTCGTAGTGCTAACAGCAACCTCCTCCAAAGAAGTACCACAAACTTCAGCAATCTTAGAAGCAATAATTGGAATATACTTAGAAGAATTAACATAACCACGATACGGATGCGGAGTCAAATAAGGGCTATCCGTCTCAAGAACAAGAAAATCAAGACCAATCTGCGAAACAACCTGATATAATTTACTATTCTTAAATGTAACAACACCACCAATTCCCAAAAAAAATCCCATATTAATATACCTTGTTGCAACTTCCAAACTACCACTAAAACAATGTATTACTCCTCGGACAAAATACTTCTCTAAAATAGAAATCGTATCACTAACGGCATCTCTACTATGAATTACAACAGGCAAATTAAATTTCTCAGCCAACTTCAATTGAGCCTCAAACAATCGAATCTGTAAATCACGGTCTTCCTTACCATAATGATAATCCAATCCAATCTCACCAATTCCAACAACCTTAGGAGTTTCCAAAAGTAATCTCTCCAACTCTTCCAAATCATCTTCTCCAACAACTAAAGCCTCAGAAGGATGAAATCCCAAAGTCAAAAATACACAATCATACTTCCTAGAAATCTCAATAGATTCCAAAATAGAGTTTTTATCATATCCAGAAATAATAATTTTAGAAACCCCTTTTTCCTGACTCTCCTGAATAACAGAAGAAATATCATCATAATCATCATAAGATAAATGACAATGTGTATCAATAAACATAAAATCACCCCAAAATATAAAATTAATGATATTTCCTCAATCGATAAAAGTAAATTCTAAAATACATAAAAAACAATACACAAAAATATAACAAATCTAACAAATTATGCCTTTCAAAAAAACACAACATAATAAGAACCTCAATAAAAAAATAAATACTACTCCATATACATTTTTTTCTACCTTGAATAATCATAATCTTCTCCTTAAATAGTAATTTGATTACCACAATAAAAAAACCACATTCAAACTATACCACAAAAAAAATGAAAAAGAATAAATTTCTATTTCATTTTAGAAAAATTGACAAATATTTTTACACTATTCAACAAAAAATTTAGTCTTATCAATCCTTTGAAATAACACCGAAGGTTCCCCAAGTTCATAATGCAAATCAGGAACAAATGAAACCGTCATATTACTCTGATTCAATTGCCTCAAAATTTCCTTACTTGTATCTGGCATAAAAGATTCAAGCAAAATAGCACAAACACGAATAGATTCAAGCAAATGATAAATAACAGTTTCCAAACGTTCTTCCATGGAATCATCCTTCGCTAAAACCCAAGGAGTAGTCTCATCAATATATTTATTAGAAAAACGTAACACAGAAAAAATTTCCGTAATCGCATCACTAATTTGCAACCCATCCATTTTTTCATTAACCCTATCCAATAATCCATTGATTTGAGAGACAAACTCATGATCCAAATTCTCTAAAACATTCTTATTCTCAACTTTACCAGAAAAATACTTCTTTCCCATAGAAATCGTTCTTTGAACCAAATTTCCTAATACATTAGCAAGTTCTCCATTAATCCGATCAATAATCAATTCATAAGTAATATTTCCATCACTAGAAAAAGGAATTTCATGAAGCAAATAAAATCTTACTGCATCAACCCCAAACTTCTCCACTAAATCATCCGCATAAATAATATTTCCCTTTGACTTACTCATCTTATCAGAATTCATAAGCAACCAAGGATGTCCAAACACCTGTTTTGGTAAAGGCAAACCCAAACTCATCAAAAAACAAGGCCAATAAATCGTATGAAAACGAATAATATCTTTTCCAATCAAATGCAAATCAGCAGGCCAACGATAAGAAAACTCATCCGTAGAAGACGAAACATCATAACCAATATTAGTAATATAATTAGTAAGAGCATCTAACCAAACATAAACAACATGCTTAGAATCAAAATCAACAGGAATACCCCATTTAAAAGAAGTTCTAGAAACACATAAATCTTGAAGACCAGGATGAATAAAATTATTTATCATCTCATTCTTTCTAGCAACAGGCCGAATAAACTCAGGATGATTATCAATATACTCTTCCAATTGCTTTTGATATTTAGATAATCGAAAAAAATAAGCCTCTTCTTCCTTAAGTTGAACATCACGACCACAATCAGGACACTTTCCATCAATCAATTGACTCTCCGTCCAAAAAGATTCACAAGGAGTACAATACAATCCCTTATATTCACCTTTATAAATATCGCCCTTATCATACATATACTTAAAAATATGCTGAACAACTTCTTCATGATGAGAATCAGTAGTACGAACAAACTTATCATAACTAGAATTCATCAAATCCCAAATATCTCGAATAACCCCCGCAATATGATCAACATACTCTTGTGGGGTAACCCCAGCTTCACGAGCCTTCAATTCAATCTTTTCCCCATGTTCATCCGTACCAGTTTGAAAATACACATCA